>NZ_JBNNJZ010000135.1:0-17421 GCF_050270335.1 Streptomyces sp. NPDC059900 | reverse complement strand
CGATCCACCCGCCCGGGGGGGGGCGCGCCACCATATTCTGCCGCGCCCCCCCCGCCCGGTGCGTGCGGTACGGAGGGGGTTACGCCAGACCCGCCACGAGGTCCGCCACCGACTTGCGGCGGCCGGTGTAGAACGGGACCTCTTCGCGGACGTGCATGCGGGCCTCGGAGGCGCGCAGGTGCCGCATGAGGTCGACGATGCGGTACAGCTCGTCGGCCTCGAAGGCGAGCAGCCACTCGTAGTCGCCCAGGGAGAACGAGGCGACCGTGTTGGCGCGCACGTCGGGGTAGCCGCGGGCCATCATGCCGTGGTCCTTGAGCATGCGGCGGCGGTCCTCGTCGGGCAGGAGGTACCAGTCGTAGGAGCGCACGAAGGGGTAGACGCTGATGTAGTTGCGCGGCGTCTCGTCGGCCAGGAAGGCCGGGATGTGCGACTTGTTGAACTCGGCGGGACGGTGCAGCGCCATGTTCGACCAGACCGGCTCAAGGGCGCGGCCCAGCTTCGTGCGGCGGAAGAGGTTGTAGGCCTCCTGGAGCTCGTCGGAGGTCTCGGCGTGCCACCAGATCATGACGTCGGCGTCGGCGCGCAGGCCCGAGACGTCGTACGTGCCGCGGACGGTGATGTCCTTGGCGGCCAGCTGGTCGAACAGCTCCTGGACCTCTTCGGCGTAGCCCGCGCGGTTCTCGGGCAGCACGTCACGCAGCTTGAAGACGGACCACAGCGTGTAGCGGATGACCTCGTTGAGGTCCTTGGCCTTCTTGCCCGCGTTCGGGCTCTTGGCGGGGGCGTCGTCACTCATGGCCCTATTCTCCTCCGCCGCCGTGCAGGCTCTGCACCGGGTTGCGGGTGAGCTCCTGCACACCCGCCAGGTCACCGCCCAGTTCGTCGACGGCCGCGTACGCGCTCGCGATGCAGGCGGGGATGCCCACGCCGTCGTACGCCGCTCCGCACACGGCCAGGCCCGGCAGCTTGCCGACGTGCTCGCGGACGCGGGCCACGCGCGCGTGGTGGCCGACGGGGTACTGCGGCAGGCCGTCGTGCCAGCGGGTGACGCGGGTGGCGACGGGCTCGGCGTCCAGGCCGGTGGCCGCCCGCAGGTCGCGCCGGGAGAGGTCGATGAGCTCGGCGTCGTCGCGTCCCAGGATCGCGCTTTCGCCGTACCGCCCCACCGAAGTGCGCAGGACCAGGAGGTCCGGGTCCTCGTCGGCGATCCAGCCCCACTTGCGCGAGGCGAAGGTGGACGCCTTGATGGTGTGTCCGTCGACGGGCGGCACGAGGAATCCGCTGCCTTCGGGGAGGTCGGTCCCGCTGCGGCGGTAGGCGAGGGTCATCAGGGCCATGGAGGCGTACTCGACGCCCGCGAGCTCGGCTGCTGCGGCGGGCGCCTCGACTCCGAGCAGCGCGGCGGCGGCGTAGGCGGGCACGGCGACGACCACGGCTTCGGCGTCGACGGTCTCCTCGCCCGTGGTGACCTGCCAGCCCTCCGGGGTGCGCCGCAGCCCGGTGACCGGCGTCCCGGTGCGGATCTCGCCGCCACGCGCGCGTACCGACTCCGCCACGGCGAGCGGTAGCTGTCCCACGCCGCCCTCGATGCCCATGAAGACGGGGCCGGTCTGCTGGTTCTGCGCGGCGCGGGCCTGGATGGCGCGCACTCCCTCGGTGAGCGAGGTGTGCGTGCGGGCGGCCTCGAAGAGCTGCGGGACGGCCGAGCGCATCGAGATGCGGTAGGCGTCGCCCGCGTACACCCCGCCGAGCAGCGGCTCCACGAGGCGGTCGACGACCTCGCGGCCCAGGCGTGCGGCCACGTACTCGCCGACGGCGACGTCGTCCCCGACCTCGGTGGGCGGCAGGTCACGGTCCTGCTCGATGCGGTGCAGGCCCGCGTCGGAGAGCACCCCGGAGAGTGCGGAGGCGTCACCGGGCACGCCCATCACATGGCCCTTGGGCATCGGCCGCAGGGCTCCGCGGGTCCAGATCGCCGCGGTCGCCGTCGCGGGCGGCTGGAGCCGGTCGCTCAGGCCCACCTCGCGGGCGAGGGCGACGGCCTCGGGGCGGCGGGCCAGCATCGACTCGGCGCCGAGGTCGACGCGGACGCCCTCGATCTCGCCGGGGAGCAGCTTGCCGCCGAGCCGGTCGGAGGCTTCCAGGACGGTCACGCGGGCTCCCGTACCGAGCAATCGGTGGGCGGCGGCAAGGCCGGCGATTCCGCCCCCGATGACGACGACATGGCCCTTGCGTGTGTCCGTTTCGCGCATGCCCCCACTCTACGAGGCGGACGCAGCGGGCCTGACGAGTCCTGACCGTGACCCCATCGGGACCGGTCGGCAACCATCGTTGTGCCCCTCCCCGGCGTCAAAGGAGCATCAGCCATCACGAACCCCGGGGGGTACGTCGAGATGCTCGCGTCCGGCACATCAAGGCACCGCACCGTCCAGGCACTCTCGGCCCTGCTGCTGGCGGCCGCCCTCGCGCTCACGGGATGCAGCGCGGGCGGTGACAACGGTGACAGCGGCGGCGACAGCGACAAAGCAGCGGGCGCCGCGCCGGGAGACCCGGGCTTCTCCGGCCGCAAGGACGAGAAGGGGGTGGCCGGAGGCGGCAGCGCCGAACAGTCCGGCGCGAAGAAGCCGCCCAAGCTCACCGGCACGCACATCATCCGCACCGCCACCCTGACCGTCCGCGTCAAGGACGTGCCGAAGGCCCTGGACGAGGCGCGCGCGGCGGCCACCGACGCGGGCGGTGTGGTCGGCGACGAGACCACGGACCGCGACGGCCGGGGCCACGAGCGCTCCCGCATCGTGCTGCGCGTCCCGCAGGACCAGTACGAGGAGGTCCTCACGGCGCTCGAAGGAACGGGGAAGCTGATCGAGCGCAAGGCCAAGGCGCAGGACGTGACCGACCAGGTCGTCGACGTGGAGAGCCGCATCAAGTCACAGCGGGCGAGCGTGGCCCGGGTGCGGGAGCTGATGGACAAGGCGACGAAGCTGAGCGATGTCGTCACCCTGGAGGGAGAGCTGAGCTCCCGTCAGTCCGAACTGGAGGCGCTGCTCGCACAGCAGTCCTCGCTCAAGGACCGTACGAGCATGTCGACGATCACGCTCTCGCTGAGCGAGACGGCCGTGAAGAAGGCGTCCGCGGACGATGACGACCCGACCTTCGTGGACGCCCTGTCCGGCGGCTGGAGTGCCTTCGTGACGATGCTGCGGTGGGTGGCGGTCGCCCTCGGCGCGATCCTGCCGTTCGTGGCGGTGGCGGCGCTGCTGTTCCTGCTGTGGCAGCGCCTCGTGCGGCCCGGGCTGCGACGGCGGCCCGCGGTGGCCGCGGCGCCCGTGGCACCGGCGCGCGAAGGCGACGACGACTAGCGGTCCGTCAACTGCCGCCGCGTCGTAGCGTGTCCGTATGAGTAGCGCGAGAGAGCGACTGGTGGTCATCGGGGGCGATGCGGCGGGCATGTCCGCCGCATCGCAGGCACGCAGGCTCAAGGGCCCGGACGAGCTGGAGATCGTCGCGTTCGAGCGCGGCCACTTCACGTCGTACTCGGCCTGCGGCATCCCCTACTGGGTCGGCGGCGACGTTCCCTCGCGGGACGAGCTGATCGCGCGTTCGCCCGAGGAGCACCGGGCCCGCGACATCGACCTGCGGATGCGTACGGAGGTCACGGAGATCGACGTCGGGGGCGGCCGGGTCCGCAGCCGGGACCTGGAGTCGGGCGCCGAGGCGTGGACGGCGTACGACAAGCTCGTCATCGGCACCGGCGCCCGCCCGATCCGCCCGGCGCTGCCCGGCATCGACGCCCCCGGCGTGCACGGCGTACAGACCCTGGACGACGGCCAGGCGCTCCTGGACACGCTGGCCGGTACACCGGGCCGCAGGGCGGTCGTCATCGGCGCGGGCTACATCGGCGTCGAGATGGCCGAGGCCCTGATCCAGCGCCGCTACGACGTCACGGTCGTCAACCGCGGCCGGGAGCCGATGTCGACGCTCGACCCGGACATGGGCCGCCTCGTCCATGACGCGATGTCCGGCATGGGCATCGAGATGGTCAACGACGCCGAGGTCACCAAGATCCTCACCGGTGACGACGGCCGGGTCAGGGCGGTGGCCACCGAGGACGCGGAGTATCCGGCGGACGTGGTGGTGCTCGGCATCGGCGTGCGCCCCGAGACGGAACTGGCGAAGGCGGCGGGCCTGCCCGTCGGCGAGTACGGCGGGCTGCTCACGGACCTGGCGATGCGGGTGCGGGGGCACGAGAACATCTGGGCGGGCGGCGACTGCGTCGAGGTGCTCGACCTGGTCTCGGGCCGCGAGCGCCACATCGCGCTCGGCACCCACGCCAACAAGCACGGCCAGGTCATCGGCTCCAACGCGGGCGGGAGTTACGCGACCTTCCCCGGTGTCGTCGGCACGGCCGTCAGCAAGGTCTGCGACCTGGAGATCGCCCGCACGGGTCTGCGCGAGAAGGACGCGCAGGCGGCGGGACTGCAGTACGTGTCGGTGACCATCGAGTCGACGAGCCGCGCGGGCTACTACCCGGGCGCGGCCCTGATGACCGTGAAGATGCTCGCCGAGCGCCTCACGGGACGGCTGCTCGGCGTCCAGATCGTCGGCCGCGAAGGGGCGGGCAAGCGCGTCGACATCGCGGCGGTGGCCCTGACGGCCCGGATGACGGTGGACCAGATGACGGCCCTCGACCTCGGCTACGCCCCGCCGTTCTCCCCGGTGTGGGACCCGGTCCTGGTGGCGGCCCGCAAGGCGGTCACGGCGGTCAGGTCGGCGCGCTAAAGCGTTTCGGGGTCCTGCGTCGCGGGTCCCGCTCCGAAGAGGGCCTCGCGCCGTTCCCGTAGCCGCGCGAGGGTCTCGCGTGCGGTGGCCGCGGTGAAGGCGGGGCACAGGAGGGCTTCCGGCGGGGCTCCCCAGCCGCTGGACATGTGCTCCAGGTCGTAGACCCGGCGTCCGGCGGGGCTGCTCAGGTGCAGGCCGACCCAGAGGGCGTCGGGGCCGCTGCCCGGCAGCCCGGGGTGGCCCTCGTGCGCGCACCGGGCGCCGGAGAGGTGGGAGAGGGCCGCTTCGAGTCCCGCGGCCAGATCGTCGAGGACCTGCTTCGAGCGCATCTGGTCGCAGACGGCGTACCAGGAGACGGCCGCGGTGGCGATGACGAGCCCCGCGCGGTCGTCGGGGTCGGCGGCCCGGCCGAGGGCGTCACCGACGCGGGAGATTTCGGAGTCGACGTCCGTGCCGGGCTTCGGACAGCCGTGCAGGACGGCCGTGAGCGACTCGATGTCCTGCCGGGTCTCCTCGGAGAGGCGCGGCGGAATGCCCGCGGCCGATCCGGGCTCGATGAAGTCCATGGCGATGCGCGCGAACCCGGCGACGTTGCGCGGGCAGAGCCACGCGTCGCGCGGATGCTCGTCCTCGTCCCACTCGGCGCTCCCGTCGACCAGGTCCGCCACGAGGTCACGGAGCCAGAAAAGGTGGTCCTCCAGCTCGTCCTCGCCGTACGGATGGACTTCGTGGGCGCACGGCCGGTCCCTGAGCGCTTCGTCGGCCGCCCGCGCCGCGTCGAACACGGCGCCCGGCACGTCGTCGCCCGGCAGCCAGCCGACGTACGGCAGCATCATGACCAGGCCGAAGGTCCACTGATGCGCGCGCTCACCGCCGGGATCCGCGGCGAGCGCCCGGGCACATTCCAGGACGATCCGGTCCTTCGCGGCGTCGCGATGGCTCTGGTAGTCGTCCTGGACCCCGCCCCAGGCCTCGACGAGATCACCGATCTGCGACGCGGACACGTCCCGCCCCCTCCTCACCCGTCATATTCAGGTGAGATTTTCAGCCAACTGTCGGCCGCCCCCGTCAGCGGGCGGTCCGCGTGTGGACGTGCTCCACGAGCCGCGTCAGCGCGTCGGGGTCGGTGGTGGGCAGGACGCCGTGGCCGAGGTTGAAGATGTGCCCCTCGAGACCGGACGCCGCGTCCAGGACCTCGTCCGTCTTGGCCTCGATCGCCTCGCGCGTGGAGAAGAGGACCGCCGGGTCGAGGTTGCCCTGGAGGGCCTTGCCGGGACCGACCCGCCGCACGGCCTCGTCCATCGGCACGCGCCAGTCGACGCCGACCACGTCGGCACCCGCCTCGCCCATCAGGCCGAGCAGTTCGCCCGTGCCGACACCGAAGTGGATGCGCGGCACCCCGTACCCGGCGACCGCGTCGAAGACCTTCTGCGACGCGGGCATCACGGAGCGCCGGTAGTCGGCCGGGGCGAGCGCGCCCACCCACGAGTCGAAGAGCTGCACGGCGCTCGCGCCCGCCTCGATCTGCACCTTCAGGAAGGCGCCGGTGATCTCCGCGAGCCGGTCGAGCAGGTCGGCCCACAGCTGCGGGTCGCCGTACATGAGCGCCTTGGTGTTCTCGTGGTTACGGCTCGGGCCGCCCTCGACCAGGTAACTCGCGAGGGTGAAAGGTGCGCCGGCGAAGCCGATCAGCGGGGTGGACCCCAGCTCGGCCGTCAGCATGCCGATCGCCTGCGTCACGTAACTCACGTCGTCCGGCGTCAGATCCCGCAGCTGGGCGAGGTCGGCGCGCGAGCGGATGGGGTTGGCGACGACCGGGCCGATGCCCGGCTTGATGTCGAGGTCGATGCCGATGGCCTTGAGGGGGACGACGATGTCGCTGAAGTAGATCGCGGCGTCGACCTTGTGGCGGCGCACGGGCTGCAGCGTGATCTCGGTGACCAGCTCCGGCATCATGCAGGACTCCAGCATGGCCGTGCCCTCGCGCACCTTGCGGTACTCGGGCAGCGAGCGCCCCGCCTGGCGCATGAACCAGACCGGCGTGTGCGGCACGGGCTCGCGCCTGCATGCCTTCATGAAAGCGGAGTCGTACGTAGCTGCGTTCTGCTGGCCCGCCGGGCTGGTGTTGGCACTCACCCCGAAAGTCTCGCACGGGCCCGCGCGAGAGCGTTCCGAGGGACACCCTGCCTTGACCGGGGACCCCCTCACGGGTGTCTCTCCCTGCACGAAGCCGCCGTTCCCCTTAATCTTCCCCGCATGGCTGCGGCTCAGGGACAACGGTCGGACGGCGCTGGCGAGATGGAAAGTACGGAGGGGAAGGTGGCGGAATCGGCTCCGTTGCCCTTTCGGGCGGCGGTCGAGGCGCTGCGCGGGGCACGGCTTCGGCCCGAGATCGAGATCGACCCGACGAAGCCGCCGAAGCGCCTGGCCCCCCATGCGTACGCCCTGGAGGCGGCGGTGGTCGAGGGCGACGAGGATCTCGCGGACGGGCGCCTGGTCCTGCTGCACGATCCGGCGGGGCACGACGCCTGGCAGGGCACCTTCCGCCTCGTCACGCTCGTCCGCGCGGAGTTGGAGCCGGAGATGGCGGCGGACCCGCTGCTCCCGGAGGTCTGCTGGTCCTGGCTGACGGGCGCGCTCCAGGCGCGCGGCCTGGCCTGCGGCGAGCCGAGCGGCACCGTCACGCGCGCGGGCTCGCACTACTTCGGCGGGCTTTCCGAGCGGACGCCTGCCTCGCAGATCGAGATCCGGGCGTCGTGGACGCCGCGCGAAGGGGCGGGCGGGGTGCCGGACACGGCGTTGCATCTCGCCGCGTGGTGCGATCTGCTGTGCCAGGTCGCGGGGCTGCCGCCGGTGAACCTGAGCTACGGCGAGGGGTCCGTGGTGTCGCTGCCGCAGCGGCGGGGTCCGCAGACGCCGTGACGCGGCGGGGCTGAAGCGCGCCGGACGGGACCGGACGGTCACGCGGATGAGCGATTCTGAACGACTGCGATTCGGGTTGATCTTCGGATGATCGATCACATGTCCGAATGGTCCGAATTGTTACTCACCAAATCGTGATCATTCTCTAAAGGCGGACGGGTTTGATGCCGAAGAGGTTGGTGACCTTGACAGCACGGTTCGTCCCGGCTTAATCCCCGAGCCGGCTCACGTCCCGCACCCCAGGAGGCCTGGTGTCCGTTCTCCTCGAGCAGCCTGCAAGCCTGGTCGCCTACCGCCCGAACAAGCCGACCGCCATGGTCGTCGTGGCCGACCCACGCGTGCGTTCCACCGTCACCCGCCACCTGTGGGCCCTCGGTGTACGCGACGTGATCGAGGCCTCGTCGATCGCGGAGGCTCGTCCCCGCATCGGCAACCCCCGTGACATCTGCGTCGCAGACGTCCATCTCCCCGACGGCTCCGGCCTGACTCTCCTCTCCGAAACCCGCGCGGCGGGCTGGCCGAACGGCCTCGCCCTCTCCGCCGCCGATGACATCGGTGCCGTACGCAATGCCCTCGCGGGCGGCGTGAAGGGCTACGTCGTCACCGGCACCCGCAACAACGTCGGTCTCCCCACCCGTCCCGGCGCCGCGCCCATCGGCTCGGCCGCCGCCCGAATGCACCGCCGCCCGCCGGGCGCCCCGAGCCACCCCGGTGGCTACCGCGAGCTGTCCGGCCGTGAGGTGGAGGTTCTCCGGCTCGTCGCGGAGGGCCAGTCGAACAAGGCCATCGGCGTCTCGATGGGGCTCTCCGCCCTGACCGTGAAGAGCCACCTCGCCCGGATCGCACGCAAGCTCGGTACGGGTGACCGGGCAGGGATGGTGGCGGTGGCTCTGCGCACCGGAATCATCCACTGACTGATTTACACCCCTCGCCCGCCCGTCGACGGAACGTTCCGTCGACGGGCGCCGTGCATACACAGATACCCTTGACAGGTGACCGACGCCCAAGAGACCGCAGCAGACAGTTCACTGCGAACCACCGGAGGCGGCCCTCCGGACGACGTCGAAACGGCGCCGATCCCTTTGCTCGAGCCGCGTGATGGCATTCCTCCGGTGGTCGCAGACGAAACCTCGCTCGCCGAGGTGATCGCCGCATTCGCGGCGGGCAGTGGCCCCGTGGCCGTGGACGCCGAACGCGCGTCCGGCTATCGGTACGGCCAGCGTGCCTATCTCGTGCAGCTGCGCCGCGAAGGCGCGGGCAGCACCCTGATCGACCCCGTCGCCTGCCCCGACCTCTCGGGGCTCGGCGAGGCGATCTCCGGAGCGGAGTGGGTGCTGCACGCGGCCACGCAGGATCTGCCCTGCCTCCGCGAAATAGGCATGATCCCCACCAGCATCTTCGACACCGAGCTCGCCGGGCGCCTCGCCGGTTTCCCCCGGGTCGGCCTCGGCGCGATGGTCGAGGGCGTACTCGGCTTCGTCCTGGAGAAGGGCCACTCGGCGGTCGACTGGTCCACGCGCCCGCTGCCCGACCCCTGGCTGCGGTACGCGGCGCTCGACGTCGAGCTGCTCGTGGACCTGCGGGACGCCCTGGAGAAGGAGCTCGACCGGCAGGGCAAGCTGGAGTGGGCCCGCGAGGAGTTCGACGCGATCGCCTCCGCGCCGCCCGCCCCGCCGCGCAAGGACCCCTGGCGCCGCACCTCGGGCATGCACAAGGTGCGCCGCCGCCGTCAGATGGCGGTCGTACGTGAGCTGTGGACCGCCCGCGACAAGGTGGCCCAGCGGCGGGACGTGTCGCCGGGCAAGGTGCTCAGTGACGGCGCGATCGTGGAGGCGGCGCTGGGGCTGCCGCCCAACGTGCACGCGCTTGCCGGGCTCACCGGCTTCGGGCACCGGATGGGGCGGCGTCAGCTGGAGCAGTGGCAGGCCGCGGTGGACCGGGCCAAGGCCCTGCCCGACTCCGAGCTTCCGCAGCCCGGGCAGGCCGTGTCCGGGCCGCCGCCGCCCCGCTCCTGGGCGGACCGCGACCCCGCGGCCGCGGCCCGGCTCTCCGCCGCGCGGGCGGCGGTCTCGGCGCTGGCCGAGGAGCTGAACATGCCCCAGGAGAACCTGATGACTCCGGACACGGTCCGGCGCGTCTGCTGGGAGCCTCCGGCTCAGGTGGACCCGGACTCCGTGGCCGCGGCGCTCGCCGCGCACGGGGCGCGGCAGTGGCAGATCTCCCGGGTGACCCCGGCCCTGGTCACCGCCCTCACCGCCCCCGCGGCAACGGCCCCGCCGAAGTAACCACCGCCGACCGCCGCCGCGCGGCAACTCTTCCCCACCCACCCACCCGTTCACCCCGCATCACGGGGCGAGGGGGCGGGTGGGTGGTTCGCGTTGCGGGGCGGGCACAGGGCGCACCGGCTCAAGTCGGAGCGTTGACGACCAACAACTCGACGCCGGGCAAACGGGCGGGTGGGCGGGTGACGATCCGCCGCGAAGCGGCGGCACAGACACCCGCCCCACCGGGCAGCAGCAGACCCCCCGCCCGGCCGGGCCCAGCAGCCCCGACACCGGACAGCGGCACCCCCGGCGGATGCCGGGTGAACGGGTGGGCGGGCGGGAAAGATCCGCCGCGAAGCGGCGGGACAGGCACCCGCCCCACCGGGCCGCGGCTACCCCCGGCGACGGACAGACCCGCAGTGTGACCTTCGCAACCCCGCGGCACCGCCCACCAACCCTTGGCCGCGTAGTTACCGGCAAGTAGCATGGATGAGGAAAAGCGCCTGCAAGCGCCCCGCACCCTGGAGGAGAGCCATCGTGCCTCGTACCGTCAGGGACGTCGTCTTCGTTGATGGCGTCCGCACCCCGTTCGGCAAGGCGGGCCCGAAGGGCATCTACCACGAGACCCGTGCGGATGACCTGATCGTGAAGGCCATCCGGGAGCTGCTGCGCCGCAACCCGGCCCTCGACCCCGCCAAGATCGACGAGGTCGCCATCGCCGCGACCACGCAGATCGGCGACCAGGGTCTGACGCTGGGCCGCACCGCCGGCATCCTGGCCGGGCTTCCGCAGTCCGTGCCGGGCTACTCCATCGACCGCATGTGCGCGGGCGCCCTGACCGCCGTCACCACGACGGCCGGCTCCATCGCGTTCGGCGCGTACGACGCCGTCATCGCCGGTGGCGTCGAGCACATGGGCCGCCACCCCATGGGCGAGGGCGTCGACCCGAACCCGCGGTTCGTGAGCGAGAAGCTCGTCGACGAGTCCGCCCTGTTCATGGGCATGACCGCCGAGAACCTGCACGACCGTTACCCGAGCATCACCAAGCAGCGCACCGACGAGTACGCCGTGCGCTCGCAGGAGAAGGCCGCCAAGGCGTACGCCAACGGCAAGATCCAGCAGGACCTGGTGCCCGTCTCCGTACGCCGGACGAACGAGGAGGCCGGTGAGACCGGCTGGGGCCTGGCCACCGCCGACGAGCCGATGCGCCCGGGCACCACCCTGGAGAACCTCTCCGGCCTCAAGACGCCGTTCCGTACGCACGGCCGCGTCACCGCCGGCAACGCCGCGGGCCTCAACGACGGCGCCACGGCGTCGATCATCGCCTCCGAGGACTTCGCCCGCGAGAACAACCTGCCGGTCAAGATGCGGCTCGTCTCGTACTCCTTCGCGGGTGTCGAGCCCGAGGTCATGGGCTACGGCCCGATCCCGGCCACGGAGAAGGCCCTCGCCCAGGCGGGGCTGAGCATCTCGGACATCGGTCTCTTCGAGATCAACGAGGCCTTCGCCGTGCAGGTGCTCGCCTTCCTGGAGCACTACGGCATCGCGGACGACGACGCGCGCGTGAACCAGTACGGCGGCGCCATCGCCTACGGCCACCCCCTCGCCTCCTCCGGCGTGCGTCTGATGACGCAGCTAGCGCGGCAGTTCGAGGAGCAGCCGGACGTCCGCTACGGCCTGACGACGATGTGTGTCGGCTTCGGCATGGGCGCCACCGTCATCTGGGAGAACCCGAACCACAAGGACGCCGGAGGCGACAAGTGAGCAGCTCCACCACTGAGCTTCTGAAGGGCGCGGCCGAGCTGTTCCCGGACGAGGTCGTCACGCAGGCGCACGTACGCCACCTCGACCTGCCGGCCGGCGCCGGGCGCTTCGCGCTCATCACGCTGGACAACGGCTTCGACCACACCAAGCCGACCACCTTCGGCCCGGGCTCGCTGGCGAACCTGAACACCGCCATCGACCAGGTCGAGAAGGAGGCGGCCGAGGGCACGATCGTCGGTGTCGGTGTCACCGGCAAGCCGTTCATCTTCGCCGTCGGCGCCGACCTCAAGGGCGTCGAGATCCTGGGGCGCCACGAGGACGCGCTGGCCATCGGCCAGGGCGGCCACGAGGTCTTCAAGCGGCTCTCCGGGCTCGCGGTACCGACCTTCGCGTACTACAACGGCGCCGCCATGGGCGGCGGTGTCGAGGTCGGCCTGCACTGCTCGTACCGCACCGTCTCCAAGGCGCTGCCCGCCTTCTCGCTGCCCGAGGTCTTCCTCGGCCTGGTGCCTGGCTGGGGCGGCTGCGCGCTGCTCCCGAACCTGATCGGCGCCGACAAGGCCGTCTCGGTCATCATCGAGAACTCGCTGAACCAGAACCGCCAGCTCAAGGGCAAGCAGGTCTTCGAGCTCGGCATCGCCGACGCGCTCTTCGAGGGCGCGGACTTCCTTGAGCAGTCGCTGATCTGGACGGCCTCCGTCCTCAACGGCTCGCTCACGGTGGAGCGCCCCGAGATCGACCGCGGCGAGGGCTGGGACGCCGCCGTCGCGCGCGGCCGCGGCATCGCGGACTCCAAGGTGCACGGCGCGGCCCCGGCCGCCTACCGCGCCCTGGAGATCATCGAGGCCGCCAAGGACGGCGACCTGCAGAAGGGCTTCGACGCCGAGGACAAGGCGCTCGCCGACCTCATCATGGGCGGCGAACTGCGCAGCGGCATCTACGCCTTCAACCTCGTCCAGAAGCGCGCCAAGCGCCCGGCGGGTGCCCCGGACAAGAACCTGGCGCGCCCGGTCACCAAGGTCGGCGTCGTCGGCGCCGGTCTGATGGCCTCGCAGCTCGCGCTGCTCTTCCTGCGCCGCCTCGAGGTGCCGGTCGTCCTGACCGACATCGACCAGGCGCGCGTCGACAAGGGCGTCGGCTACGTCCACGAGGAGATCGACAAGCTCCTCCTCAAGGGCCGCGTCAACCAGGACAAGGCCAACCGCCTCAAGGGCCTGGTCTCCGGTGTCCTGGACAAGGCCGAGGGCTTCTCCGACGCCGACTTCGTCATCGAAGCCGTCTTCGAGGAGATCGGCGTCAAGCAGCAGGTGTTCGCGGAGGTCGAGGCGGTCGCTCCGGCGCACGCCATCCTCGCCACGAACACCTCCTCGCTCTCGATCTCCGAGATGGCGTCGAAGCTGAAGCACCCCGAGCGGGTCGTCGGCTTCCACTTCTTCAACCCGGTCGCGATCCTGCCGCTCCTGGAGATCGTGCGCGGCGAGCAGACGGACGACGCGGCGCTGGCCACGGCCTTCTCCGTCGCCAAGAAGCTGAAGAAGACCGCGGTCCTGGTCAAGGACGCCCCGGCGTTCGTCGTGAACCGCATCCTCACCCGCTTCATGGGCGAGATCCAGAACGTCATCGACGAGGGCACCCCGGTCGCCGTCGCCGAGAAGGCCGTCGAGCCGCTCGGCCTGCCGATGTCGCCGCTGGTGCTTCTGGAGCTGGTCGGTCCGGCCATCGGTCTGCACGTGTCCGAGACCCTGAACCGCGCCTTCCCGGAGCGCTTCACGGTGTCCCCGAACCTCGCGGCGGTCGTCAAGGCCGGCAAGCGCGGCTTCTACGTCTACGACTCCGGCAAGCCGGAGCTGGACCCCGAGGTGGCAGCTCTCCTCAAGCAGGGCGACACCGTCCTGACCGAGGAGCAGACCCGCGACCGCGTGCTCGACGCCGTGGCGCAGGAGATCGGCCTGATGCTCGACGAGGGCGTCGTCGCCGAGGCGCAGGACATCGACCTGTGCCTGATCACCGGTGCGGGCTGGCCCTTCCACCTGGGCGGCATCACGCCGTACCTGGACCGTGAGGGCGTCAGCGAGCGCGTCACCGGCAAGCGGTTCCTGGCGCCGGGCGTGGCCAGCGTTCCCGCGTAACACCTGCGCATAAGGGCGATGCCCGGCCGGCCTCCTGGCCGGCCGGGCATCGGCCGTTTCACGCGCTTCCCGCTTACACCCGCGTCCACGCGTCCAGCGCGAGGCCCGACTCCGCCTTTTGGCGTGCGATGCGCAGCGTGCCGTCGAGGCCGATCGTCGCCATGACCACGCGACCCTGCGCGTCGAGGGCCAACGCGGGGGTGCCCAGACAGGGTTCGCCCGTCTCGGCCCACCAGGCGCCCGCCTGCTCGTCCTGTGTCGGGTAGGCGGCGATGACGGGCCGGCCGTCCTGGCCGCGGTGGGCGAGCACCGTGCAGTCGTGGCCCTCTATCGTCGCGCGCAGGGCGGCCGTGGGGCCGGGGACGGGGGTGCCGCCGAGGGGCCGCACGTCCGCCGCCTCCTCGTCCTCGACCGAGCGGTGGGCGACGACGCCCTTGCCGCGGGCGTCGGCCGCGTAGTACGTGAGGCGGTCCGGGGCCGTCTCCAGGGCCGTGCCCGAGCCGGGGGCCGGGGGCAGCGGGATGTCGTCGGTGCGCTGGAATTCGGCGCCCTGCTTCTCCTGGGTCCAGTGCAGCGTCTTGTTCTCCGCCGGGCCGAAGACCTCGATGCGGCCGGTGGACGTGGCGACCGCCGTGATGCCGTCGAGGACCTCGCGGACCTTGAAGTCCTTCCACCCCTCCCACTTGCCGCCCTTGCCCTCGCGCCGCAGCCGGACGCTGTGCACCGCGTCCCGTACGAAGACGTGGACCGACCCGGAGGCGTCCACCGCGGCGGTCGGGGCGCCGAGGTGCGGGGCGCGCTCGACCATCTTGGTGTGGGGGTTGCCGAGCGAGCGCCAGTCCATGAGCGGACGGCCCGACTGGTACTGCACGGCGTGCACGACGTCTACCTCCGTGCCGCCGCCCTCCTTGGGGCGGGTGCGAAGGGCGATGAAGTGCACGTACCCGTCGACGCCCTGGGCCAGGGTGAGGTGGGTCAGGTGCGGCGCCTCGAAGAGGTCCGGGCCGCTCCAGTCCGGGCCGCCGGGGCGGTCCTGGGTCCAGCGCAGCAGGCCGTCGGCCGAGCGGGCGTACGCGGTGAGCCTGCCGTCCTTGCCGCGCAGCAGCCAGCTGCCGGTGGCGAGGGTGCCGCTCGCGGCCTGTTCGGCGGCGGGGGCCGTCGGGCGGGAGGGCTCCCGCTCGGGCCTGGGGGAGGATCTCAGCGGCATGTTTCGGCGCCGACCTTCCTACGAGCGTGCGTGTTCTCCGGCCCGTTCAGTCTACGGTCGCCGGGAGCGGCTCCCGGCCTGGGCCCAGGCCCGGTGTGCCAGGCTTGCGCCATGAGAACTCTGCTCGTCGTGGACGCCGCCAATGTCGTCGGCTCGGTCCCCGACGGCTGGTGGCGCGACCGCCGCGGGGCCGCCGAGCGGCTGCGGGACGGGCTTGTCACGTACGCGGACGAAGGCCTGCCCGGTCATCCGGGCCCCCTTGAGGTCGTCCTCGTCGTGGAGGGCGCCGCGCGCGGCGTGGAGTCCGTGCCCGGCGTACGCGTGGAGAGCGCGCCCGGCAGCGGCGACGACCGCATCGTGGAGCTGGCCGCCGGGGCCGGGGAGCGGCCCTGCCTGGTCGTCACGGCCGACCGTGAACTGCGCCGCAGGGTGGGCGAGTCGGGGGCCCAGTGCGCGGGCCCCCGGACCGTACGTCCTCGGTAGCCGCCCCTCAGAGCCGCTTGGCGCTGCGCAGCGTGGCGGCGTAGTAGCCGTTGCCGTCGAGGCGGGACGTGCCGCCCTTGTCGCCGATCGTGGGGCCGTTGACCTCCTCGCGGCTCGAGATGAAGATCTTGTGGCCGTCGGCGTCGTGGCCGAGGAAGATCCCCACGTGGTCCAGGCGCTCCTTGGTGCGGGCGTCCAGCTTGAAGAAGACCAGGTCACCGGGTTGGACGACGTCGATGGACTTGGGGCGGTCCGCCTTTCCGACGCCCTTGAGCTTGATGACGTCCGTGCCCGCGTTGCCGCGCGCCATGCCGTTGGCGGTGCGGGGCAGGCCGTCGCCGGTCTTGTCGTCGGCCATCAGGGGATAGCGGGCGCGGTAACCGAAGACCGTGCGGATGAACCCGGAGCAGTCCATGGAGCGGGCCCGCATCGTCTCGGGCTGGATGGTCGTACCGCTGCGGAACGTGTACGGGATGCCGAGGTAGTCGAAGAAGTCCGACTGTTCCAGGCGCAGGTCGTTGCCCGCGCTGCCGTCGGGGTTGAGCGGGCCGAAGTTGGCGTCGCCGGCGTAGGCGATGCCCTCGTCGTCCTTCTTGACCGGCGCGCCCTGCACGTACTGGAACGCCATCGCGAAGAGGTCGTCCTCCTCGCTGCCGGCGAACTCCTTGTACCAGTCCTTGAACCACTTCTCCTTCTCGGCGCCCTCGCGCCAGGTCTCCGGCATCAGCCGCGTCCAGTCGTTCGTGACGACGCGGGACTTGGTGTTCGCGGGCTCGGTGAAGGTGCGGCTCGGGCCGGTCAGCGTCGCGGTGCGCGCGTTGTCCGTGAAGGTGGCGATGACCTTGCCGCTGTCGGTGCGCAGCACGGAGCGGGCGGGGTTCTTCAGGCGCTCCCACTTCTGCTTCCCGCTCCCCGGCTGCCCGTTGCTGTTCTGCAGCCCGCCGGGGGTGTCGGTGACGGCCTGCACCTTGGGCGCCTTGGCCTCTTCGTCCTTGCGCAGTTCCACGGTCAGATACGCGCTGCCCGCGAGGAGGGCGAGCACGGTCGCCGCGTGCAGGACGGGACGCTTCTTCTTGGGCGGCATGAATGGCTCCTGGGAATCAGGCGGACGGCATGAAGCCGAGGAGGATCCCGGCGGTGAGGACGACGTAGGCCATGAGCGTCACCGAGCCCGTGGCGAGCAGGGTGGGGCCCTTGGGCTGGCGCACCAGCTGGTAGGCGATCAGGCCGGGCACGATGAACCCGAGCGTCTGGTTCGCGTACATGAGCGGGAACTCGATCGACAGGACGATCATCACGGTCGCCTGGAGGGTGACGCCGAGCAGCACGACCGCGGCGAACAGGCGCTTGCCGTAGAGGATCACGAACTTCTGCATCGTCAGGGTGCCGACGTAGGTCAGTACGGTCACGCCGAGCACCATGGCCGCGCGCTGGAGGTCCTCGACGAGGGTCAGCGCGAGCCAGCCAGGGGTGATCATGCCGCCGGGCGAGAGGTTGGTCGTCAGATAGCAGACCAGGGAGAAGAGCAGCCCGAGCGCGATACCGACCGCGGCGATCTCGGGGGTGAGGACGGAGGGAATCAACGGGGCTCTCCTGGGCTGTGCCACTGCTGGTCGTCGTCTTGGGCGGGCGGTACGGGCGCGACCCTCGGCTCGAACATGCCGCGGGGCGCGGGGGGTTGGGGCTGCTGATGCTGTGGGGGCTGCTGATGCTGTAGAGGCTGCTGGTCCTGCTGGTAGTACTGGTGTTGCTGCTGGTAGTGCTCTTGCGGCTCGTAGGTCTGGGCCTGCTGGAGCGGGCTCTGCTGGACCTGGAGCTGCGCCGTGGAGTACCGCGACTCGTACGCCTCCGGGTAGTGCTGGTAGGGGTC
>NZ_JBNNJZ010000134.1:0-17451 GCF_050270335.1 Streptomyces sp. NPDC059900 | reverse complement strand
AGTCCGCCGGCGGCTCCACGTGGTCCTGCGGGCTGTGCAGCAGCAGCAACGGCTGCGTCACCTGCGGCAGTTCACGGTCGAGCCGCTGGAAGAACCGGCGCATCGAGTGCGCCGCGTGCAGCGGAACCCGGTCGTACCCGATCTCGACCGAGCCCTCCAGGGCGATGTCGCTGGCGATGCCCTTGGTCGAGGGCACCAGGTGCCGGGCGAGCGGCAGGGCGTGCGCGGCCAGGCCGTGCACCTTGTTCGCCGGGTTCACCAGGACGATGCCCCGCACCTCGTCCCCGTGCTTCGCGGCCAGACGCAGCGTGAGCGCGCCGCCCATGGAGAGACCGAAGACGAAGACGTCCGTGCACCGCTCCCGCAGCGCGCGCAGCTCGCGCTCCACCTCCGCGTACCAGTCCTGCCAGCCGGTGACCTGGAGGTCCTCCCAGCGCGTGCCGTGGCCGGGAAGGAGCGGGAGCGAGACGGTCAGGCCGCGGCCCGCGAGGTACTCGGCCCAGGGGCGCAGGGACTGGGGGGAACCGGTGAAGCCGTGACAGAGGAGGACGCCGACCTCGCCGCCCTCGTGGCGGTACGGCTCGGCTCCGGGGAGGACCGGCACTTCGGTCTCCTTCGTGAGGTGTGGCAGCGGGGATTCGAGGAGTACTTCACGGTACGCGACCGGACTGACACCGACCAGGGCCGTCGGGCTCTTTGGGCTTACTGCGGGTTATGGTCTGATCCACACTTAACAGGAGGCACTCGGTTTGATCTACGGCGCAATGAAGGTCGCCATCGGCGGGCCGCTGAAGCTCGGCTTCAGGCCCTGGGTGGAGGGCCTTGAGAACGTACCCGCCGAGGGGCCGGCCGTCCTGGCAAGCAACCACCTGTCGTTCTCGGACTCCTTTTTCCTGCCCGCGGTCCTCGACCGCAAGGTCACCTTCATCGCGAAGGCGGAGTACTTCACGTCGCCGGGCGTGAAGGGCAAGCTCACCGCGGCCTTCTTCAAGGGCGTGGGCCAGCTGCCCGTGGACCGCTCCGGCGGCCGGGGCGCGGGCGAGGCGGCCATCAAGAGCGGCATCGAGGTCCTGGAGCGGGGTGAGCTCTTCGGCATCTACCCGGAAGGCACCCGTTCGCCCGACGGCAGGCTCTACCGTGGCAAGCCAGGCGGCCTCGCGCGCGTGGCCCTGGCCACCGGGGCGCCCGTGCTCCCGGTCGCGATGATCGACACCGAGAAGATCCAGCCGCCCGGCAAGGTGCTCCCGAAGCTGATGCGGCCCGGCATCAGGATCGGCAAGCCGCTCGATTTCACCCGGTACCACGGCATGGAGCACGACCGGTTCGTCCTGCGGGCGGTGACCGACGAGGTCATGTACGAAATCATGAAGCTGTCCGGCCAGGAGTACGTCGACGAGTACGCCACGGCGGCCAAGCGCCGGATGTCGGACGCGGCGAAGGCCGAGAAGGAAGCCGGGAAGAGGGCGGAGAAAGCCGCCGCGGCGGCGGACAAGGAACGCTCCGGCGCCTGATCGCGTCAGTGCAGGGGGAGCGGGTCTACAGGGGAGCGGGCGCGAGGGGAAGCCGCCGGCGGCCCAAGGGGTGGGGGACATGACCAAGCGTGTGCGTGTCATGAGGATGTCGGTCGAGCAGCCGCTGTGGCGTGCGCTCACGGGCTATCGCGTACTGACGATGCTGTACGCGATCGGCCTGTTCGTGGCCGCGCACGAGAAGTTCGACCGCCCCTGGGTGGCCGTCGCGTTCTACGTGGTGCTCGCCGGCTGGACCCTGGGCACGCTGCCGAAGGTCGCGAACGCGGCGAGCTGCACCAAGCGGTTCCTGGTCACCGACCTGACCATCGCGCTCGTCGGCATCCTGCTCACGCCGGTCGCCGACTCGCACCAGCGGATCGTGCACGACGGCCCGACGCTGCCGTCCATATGGACGGCGGGCGCGGTGCTCGCCTTCGCGATCAAGGGCGGCTGGCGGTGGGCGGCCTTCGCGTCGGCCCTCGTCGGCGCCGCCAACATCGCGCAGCGCGGCAGCCCCACCCAGGACACGCTCCACAACGTCCTGCTCGTCTGCATCGCGTCCATCGCCATCGGCTACGTCGTCGAGGTGGCCCGCGCCTCCGAGCGCACCCTCGCCCGCGCCCTGGAGATCGAGGCCGCGACCCGCGAGCGGGAGCGCCTCGCCCGCGACATCCACGACAGCGTGCTCCAGGTCCTGGCGATGGTGCAGCGGCGCGGCAGCGCCCTCGGCGGCGAGGCGGCGGAGCTCGGCAGGATGGCGGGCGAGCAGGAGGTCGCCCTGCGCACCCTGGTGGCGGGCGGTCTGGTCCGGACGTCGCACGAGTCGGAGGACGCCTCGCTCGGAGCCGTGGTCCGCGCGGTGGAGGAGCCCGAAGATCATGCGGGTGCCGATGACGGCGAGCCCTGTGACCTGCGCTCGCTGCTCTTCCCGTACGCGGGCGCGAAGGTGACCGTCTCGGAGCCGGGCGCCCCGGTGGCCCTGGCGCCTCGGGCCGCCCGGGAACTCGCCGCCGCGGTGGGCGCCGCCCTGGACAACGTCCACCGGCACGCGGGCCCGGACGCCGGTGCCTGGATCCTGGTGGAGGACGAACCGGACGCCGTGATCGTGACGGTCCGGGACGACGGCCCCGGCATCCCCGAGGGGCGTCTCGCGGAGGCCGAGGGGGAGGGGCGGCTCGGTGTCGCCCTGTCGATCCGGGGGCGCCTGCGGGACATCGGAGGCACGGCCGAGCTGATCTCGGTGCCGGGCCAGGGGACAGAAGTGGAACTCAGGGTCCCGCGGGCCGCACAGGGTGTGCCGGACGCGGGCCGCACACGGGGGAAGGCAGGAAAGGAACGATGAGCGAGCAGCATCAGTACGGCGGCGGGGCCGGCCAGGGCGACACCGGCAACACAGCCCCGGTCAGGGTCATGGTCGTCGACGACCATCCGATGTGGCGGGACGCGGTCGCCCGCGACCTCACGGAGGCCGGGTTCGACGTGGTCGCCACGGCGGGCGACGGCGAGCAGGCCGTGCGCCGCGCACAGGCCGCCGCCCCCGACGTCCTCGTGCTCGACCTGAACCTGCCCCTGAAGCCGGGCGTCCAGGTCTGCAAGGAACTCGTCGGCGCCAACCCCGCCCTGCGGGTGCTCGTCCTGTCGGCCAGCGGCGAGCACGCCGACGTCCTGGAGGCGGTCAAGTCCGGCGCCACCGGCTATCTCCTGAAGTCGGCGTCGACGGCCGAGCTCACCGACGCGGTGCGCCGCACGGCCGTCGGCGACACGGTCTTCACGCCGGGCCTCGCGGGCCTCGTCCTCGGCGAGTACCGCCGCCTGGCGTCCGATCCGGTGCCCGGCGCCCCGGACGAGCCGAAGGCCCCGCAGCTCACCGACCGCGAGACCGAGGTGCTCCGGCTCGTCGCCAAGGGGCTGAGCTACAAGCAGATCGCCGAACGCCTGGTCATCTCGCACCGCACCGTGCAGAACCACGTGCAGAACACCCTGGGCAAGCTCCAGCTGCACAACCGCGTGGAGCTCGTGCGGTACGCGATCGAGCGGGGTCTCGACGACGCGTGACCCCCCGTAAGAGTGAACCCGCGTGATCAACTCCCGTGTTCCGGCCAGGAATTGACCATCCGCACCGTCCCTGAGTGACCTGGATCACCATTAGCGTGACCCGCATCAGGTCACTGAGGCGAAGGGACGTTTCCATGGCGGCCACGAAAATCGGAGTACTGACCGGAGGCGGCGACTGCCCCGGGCTCAACGCCGTCATCCGGGGCGTCGTCCGCAAGGGCGTGCAGGAGTACGGCTATGACTTCGTCGGCTTCCGGGACGGCTGGCGCGGCCCCCTGGAGGGCGCCACCGTCCCGCTCGACATCCCTGCCGTACGGGGCATCCTGCCCCGCGGCGGCACCATCCTCGGCTCCTCGCGCACGAACCCGCTCAAGGAGGAGAACGGCGTCCGGCGCATCAAGGAGAACCTCGCCAAGCACGAGGTCGAGTCCCTCATCGCGATCGGCGGCGAGGACACCCTCGGCGTCGCCGCGCGGCTCACCGACGAGTACGGCATCAACGTCGTCGGCGTACCGAAGACGATCGACAACGACCTGTCCGCCACGGACTACACCTTCGGCTTCGACACCGCCGTGGGCATCGCCACCGAGGCCATCGACCGGCTCCACACGACCGCCGAGTCCCACATGCGGGTCCTCGTGGTCGAGGTCATGGGGCGGCACGCGGGCTGGATCGCGCTGCACTCCGGGCTCGCCGGGGGCGCCAACGTCATCCTCATCCCGGAGCAGCGCTTCGACGTCGACCAGGTGTGTGCCTGGGTGACCTCGCGTTTCAAGGCCTCGTACGCGCCGATCGTCGTCGTCGCCGAAGGGGCCATGCCCAAGGACGGCGAGATGGTCCTCAAGGACGGGTCGCAGGATTCCTTCGGGCATGTGCGGCTCTCGGGCGTGGGGGAGTGGCTGGCCAAGGAGATCGAGGACCGAACGGGGAAGGAGGCGCGGACGACCGTCCTCGGGCACGTCCAGCGCGGCGGGACGCCGAGCGCCTTCGACCGGTGGCTGGCCACGCGCTTCGGCCTGCACGCGATCGAGGCCGTGCGGGACGGCGACTTCGGGAAGATGGTCGCGCTCCAGGGCACGGACATCGTGCGGGTGCCGATCTCCGAGGCGACGGCCCGGCTGAAGACGGTGGACCCGAAGCTGTACTCCGAGGTCGGGGTCTTCTTCGGCTGAGACGTCCGGGTGGGACGGCGCCCGGCGCTCCGGGTGCCGTCCCACCGGGCGGTACATAGACTCCCCGGCATGGAGATCCTCGCCTTCGGCGTGCAGGCCGACGAGAAGCCGCTGATCGAGAAGGCCTTCGCGGGACACCACGACGTCCGGTGCCTGGACGTCTTCCTCACCGAGGACACCGCCCCCATCGCCGCGGGCCACGAGGCCGTCTCCACCAGCGTCAACGCCGATCTGGGCGGCCGTGTCCTGGAGATCCTCGCCGCGGGCGGCACGCGGATGATCGCCCAGCGTTCGACCGGGTTCAACAACATCGATCTCCGGGTCGCCGAACGCCTCGGCCTCACCATCTCCCGCGTCTCGTACTACTCGCCGTACTCCGTGGCCGAGTTCGCCTGGACCCTGGCGATGGCCGTCAACCGCCGTATCGTCCGGGCCGGCAACCGCACCCGTGACTTCGACTTCAGGCTCGACGGGCTCATGGGCCGGGACCTGCGGGGCCGCACGGTCGGCGTGCTCGGCACCGGGAAGATCGGCGAGGCGTTCACCCGGATCGCGCACGGCTTCGGCATGCGCCTGCTCGGCTGGGACGTCGCGCGCAACCCGGCCTGCGTCGAACTCGGCATGGAGTACGTCGACAAGGACCGGCTCTTCGCCGAAGCCGACCTGATCAGCCTGCACGTCCCGCTGCTCCCCGCCACGCAGCACATCATCGGCGCCGACGCGCTGCGGATGATGAAGGACGACGCGATCCTGGTGAATTCAAGCCGCGGCGGCCTGATCGACACCGACGCCCTGGTCTCCGAGCTGCGGGCGGGCCGCTTCGCGGGCGTCGGGCTCGACGTGTACGAGGCGGAGGCCGGGCTCTTCTTCCTCGACAAGTCCCTCGAAGCCGTCACGGACGACACCCTGGCCCGCCTGGTGACCTTCCCGAACGTCGTGGTCACCTCGCACCAGGCGTACTACACCGTGGACGCGGTCGGTCAGATCGTCGAGGCCACGGTGCAGAACGTCCTGGATTACCGGGAGGGCCGCCGCAGCGAGAACGTGCTGGTCCCGGCGGCCCCGACTTAGACGAGGACCCCCGAGAGCAGCTCCCGCACGATCGCCGTCCCCCGGATCGAGAGCACCGATTCCGGGTGGAACTGGACGCCCGCGAAACCGCGGCCCCGCAGCGCGTGCACCTCTCCGGTGGCCGGGTCCCTGCTGACCTCGATGCCGTGCGCGGCCAGTTCCAGGGACGTCTCCTCGTCGCAGCGGGCGACGAAGCTGTTGTAGAAGCCGACCGTCTCCGGCCGCCCGAACAGGTCGATCCGCGTCTGGGCGCCCTGGTAGGGCACCTCCTTGCGGACGATCTCCAGACCGAGCTCGGCGGCCAGGAGCTCATGGCCGAGGCAGACGCCCAGGACGCCGTGCCGGTGATCGCGGACGGCGTCGGCGGCCAGTGAGCGCAGGAAGGTCATCTTCGGGTCCGCGGTGTCCGAGGGGTCACCGGGGCCGGGGCCCAGGACCAGCGGGCCCTCGTGCGCGCGCACCGCGTCCCGCAGGCCCGGCTCGTCGTAGCGGCGTACGGAGACCGTCAGGCCCGATGAGCGCAGCAGATGCGCCAGCATCGCCGTGAACGTGTCCTCGCCGTCGATCACCAGGGCGTGCCCGGACAGCTCGGCCGTCTGCTCCTGCATCCGCAGCCAGAACGGCGCGAGCCCGGCCCGCCGGCGGTCGAGCGCCGCCCGCACCCGCGGGTCGTCGGCCAGGGCGGGGCGTACGCGCTCGTCGCGGGGCCGGCCGGGACGGACCCCGAGGGCGGCGAGGACGCCGGCCGCCTTCGCGTGGGTCTCGGCGACCTCGCCCGCCGGGTCGGAGCCGCGCACCAGCGTCGCGCCGACCGGGACCCGCAGCTTTCCGTCCGCGGAGATGTCGGCGGTGCGGATCAGGATGGGGGAGTCCAGGGTCTGCGCGTCGCCCGCGTCGCGCCCGATGAGGGCCAGGGCGCCCGCGTAGTAGCCGCGCCCGCCCGCTTCGTGGCGTTCGATGACGCGGCAGGCGTTCTGCACGGGCGAGCCGGTGACGGTCGCCGCGAACATCGTCTCCTTGAGGACCTCGCGCGCGTCGAGCGAGGACTTGCCCCGCAGTTCGTACTCGGTGTGCGCGAGGTGGGCCATCTCCTTGAGCCGCGGCCCGACGACGACACCGCCCATGTCGCCGACCGTGCACATCATCTTGAGCTCCTCGTCGACGACCATCGACAGCTCCTCGGTCTCCTTGCCGTCGGCGAGGAAGCCGAGCAGATCGTCCGCCGTGGGGCCCTCGGCCGGGTAGCGGTACGTCCCGCTGATCGGGTTCATGACGACCGTCCCGCCGGACATCCGCACATGCACCTCGGGGCTCGCACCGACCAGCGTGCGCTCCCCGGTGTGCACGACGTACGTCCAGTACGCGCCGCGCTCGCCTACGAGCAGCCTGCGGAAGAGCGCCAGGGCGTCCGCCCTGGAGAAGCCGGGGATCTGGCCCTCGTACGTCCGCCGGATCACGAAGTTCGCGCCCTCGCCCCGCCCGATCTCCTCGCGCAGGACCCGCCCGACGATCTCCCCGTACGCGGCGTCGTCGACGTCGAAGGCCCCGCCCTCGACGCGCACGTCATGCGCGGGCAGCGCCGCGAGGGCCGCGGAGAGCGGCAGCTCGTACGTCTCTTCCGGGGTCAGGACCGCGAGCGGCGTGCCGTCGTCGCGCACGTCGAATCCGCGCTCCCTGATCTGCCGGAAGGGGATCAGGGCCAGGCCCTCGTCGGGGATGTCGGCGAGCCGGTCGTACGTGCCGACCGCGCCGATCAGGACCTCGACCGTGTCGTGGTCATGGCCGGGCGTACGGCGGCGCAGCACGGCGAAGGGGCGGTCGTCGGTCAGCAGGGCGGCGAGCTGGTCCGGGGTGTCCGGGGCGTCCGGGGTGTTCATGTCGGGTCTTGTTCCTTCTCACTCGGAGAGGAACGGCCCGGCTCTCCCGGACCCTGGTCCGGAAAACACTGAAGGCCGCCCCTCGGGCGGCCTTCGCGAGTCTCGATACGCGCAGAATCAGTGGGCCGCCGGATGAGCGGGCCACCACCAGTTTCGGTTCGTCTGCGTGTACATGCCCCGCACCCTAGCGCATCTCCCGGCCTCCGACGCCCCGCTGTGTCGGGTCCGTCTCACTTCGTGAGCGGGGGGATGGACGGCGGTCATCACCCCGTAATGTTGTGCGGGTGACCGTGAACGCTAAGACCACCCCTTCCGGTGGCAACACCTGGCGAGACCTTCCCGCGGCGCAGCAGCCTGAGTACCCCGATGCCGAGGCTCTGCGCGATGTGATCGCGGACCTCGAGTCGTATCCGCCGCTCGTCTTCGCGGGCGAGTGCGACCAGCTGCGCGCCCGACTGGCCTCCGTCGCCAAGGGAGAGGCGTTCCTGCTTCAGGGCGGCGACTGCGCCGAGGCCTTCGACGCCGTGTCGGCCGACCACATCCGGAACAAGCTGAAGACGCTGCTCCAGATGGGCGCCGTCCTCACGTACGCGGCCTCCGTGCCCGTCGTGAAGGTCGGCCGCATCGCGGGTCAGTACTCGAAGCCGCGCTCCAAGGGCACCGAGACCCGCGACGGCGTGACCCTGCCGACGTACCGCGGCGACTCGGTCAACGGCTTCGACTTCGACGAGAAGTCCCGCGTCCCGGACCCCGAGCGCCTGAAGCGGATGTACAACGCCTCCGCGTCGACGCTCAACCTGGTGCGCGCCTTCACCACCGGCGGCTACGCCGACCTGCGCCAGGTGCACGCCTGGAACCAGGACTTCGTGAAGTCGTCCCCCTCGGGCCAGCGCTACGAACAGCTGGCGCGCGAGATCGACAACGCGCTCAACTTCATGCGCGCCTGCGGGACGGACCCGGAGGAGTTCAAGACCGTCGAGTTCTACGCCTCGCACGAGGCGCTCCTGCTCGACTACGAGTCGGCCCTCACCCGGGTGGACTCGCGCACCGGGCGGCTCTACGACACCTCGGGCCACATGGTCTGGATCGGTGAGCGCACCCGTCAACTGGACGGCGCGCACATCGAGTTCGCCTCCAAGGTGCGCAACCCCATCGGCATCAAGCTCGGCCCGACGACGACCACGGAGGAGGCGCTTCAGTACATCGAGCGCCTCGACCCGGACCGCGAGCCCGGCCGCCTCACCTTCATCGTCCGCATGGGCGCCGACAAGGTCAGGGACAAGCTCCCCGAGCTGGTCGAGAAGGTCACCGCGTCCGGCGCGACCGTCGCCTGGGTCACCGACCCGATGCACGGCAACACCTTCGAGGCGGCATCCGGTCACAAGACCCGCCGCTTCGACGACGTGCTCGACGAGGTCAAGGGCTTCTTCGAGGTCCACAAGGGCCTGGGCACGCACCCGGGCGGCATCCACGTCGAGCTCACCGGTGACGACGTCACCGAGTGCGTGGGCGGCGGCGACGAGATCTTCGTCGACGACCTGCACCAGCGCTACGAGACGGCCTGCGACCCGCGCCTGAACCGCAGCCAGTCCCTGGACCTGGCGTTCCTGGTGGCGGAGATGTACCGCGACCAGTAGGTATTCCCGCGAGACGCGACGGTGGGGCACGGATCCATGTGATCCGTGCCCCACCGGCGTATCGGGGGCTTTTGTGGACCCGGGGTCGTGGGTAAGGTTAGGTTAGCCTCACCGATTAATCGGGACGGCGCCGCCGATTAGTCCTGCTCCGGGAGGTGAACCGCGTGTACGTCTGCAACTGCTTCGGGGTGACCGAGGCGCAGGTGAAGCAGCACGCGGCGGACGGTGCCTGCACGCCCCGCCAGATAGCGTCCGCCAGCAAGGCGGGCACCGACTGCGGTTCGTGCGTCCGGAGCATCCAGGCGCTCCTGGGCCGGGGCACGTGCCCCCGCAGGGCGCTGGCCGACCAGGGCAAGCCCGTCCTCACGGGCGTGGACGCCGGCCTGGACGAGGCCGCCTAGCTTTCCGGCTGCTCGATGAGCTGCGAGATGTAGAGCGGCTCACCCAGCTTCTCGACCAGTTCGAGCTGGGTGTCGAGATAGTCGATGTGGTGCTCCTCGTCCGCCAGGATCGACTCGAAGATATTCGCGGAAGTGATGTCTCCCTTGCCGCGCATCACTTCGATCCCGCGCCGGAGGCGGTCGATCGCCTCCGCCTCGATCTGCCGGTCGGCCTGGAACATCTCCGTGACGGTCTGGCCCACGCGTACGTGGAAGAGCCGCTGGTAATTGGGCAGGCCGTCGAGGAAGAGAATCCGGTCGGTCAGGATCTCCGCGTGCTTCATCTCGTCGATCGACTCGGACCGGGTGTACTTCGCGAGCTTCGGCCAGCCGAAGTTCTCCTGCATCTTGGCGTGCAGAAAGTACTGGTTGATCGCCGTGAGCTCGGCGGTCAGCTGCTCGTTGAGAAATTCGATGACCTCGGGGTCGCCCTGCATCGCAGAGGCTCCTTCCACGTGGTAACTGGGCAGGTTCCGCGCATCCTTGCACCGGTGTCGAAGACCGTCCAGTAAGTGCATGCTTAGTAGGAGTTGCCCCAATCAACGTCCTGCCGGGGTCCGCCTGCGGCCTCGTGGTCACGTTCACCTACCCGGGTCTGTCAGGATGGAGACATGGGTCAGCCGGCGGATCGCGCATCTCGGGAAGCAGTGGAGCCGGAGCTCCCGCCGGGCCAGCGACTCCAGCGGGGCTGGCCGGTCACGCACTACGGCCCGGTGCCGAAGTTCCGCCCGGAGCGCTGGGAGTTCAGGGTCTTCGGCGCCACCGCCGACGGGGACAAGCACTGCTGGACCCACGAGGAGTTCTCGGCCCTTCCGTACGCCACCG
Organism: Streptomyces sp. NPDC059900; assembly: GCF_050270335.1. Classification (NCBI taxonomy): domain Bacteria; kingdom Bacillati; phylum Actinomycetota; class Actinomycetes; order Kitasatosporales; family Streptomycetaceae; genus Streptomyces; species Streptomyces sp. NPDC059900. The sequence continues at coordinate 6,863 of NZ_JBNNJZ010000134.1, read as the reverse complement.
TGGTCGGCGATCTGCACTGCGTCACGAAGTTCAGCATGCTGGGCGCCGAATGGGGCGGTGTGACCGCTCGTGCGCTGCTCGACATCGCGCCGCCCGCGCCCGAAGCCACGCATGTGATGGTCTGGGCCGAGTACGGCTTCAGCTCGAACCTGCGGATGGCCGACTTCATGGACGAGCGCACGATTTTCGCCACCCACAAAGGGGGCGAGCTGCTGACCGCGGAGCACGGTTTTCCGCTGCGGCTCGTGGTGCCGCACCTGTACGCCTGGAAGGGCCCGAAGTGGGTCCGCGGCGTCGAGTACATGACCGCCGACCGCCGCGGCTTCTGGGAGGAACGCGGCTATCACAATGTCGGCGACCCCTGGACCGAGCAGCGCTACTCCTACCAGGAAGAGCCCGGGGACGGCCCCGAGCTCTAGTTCCCGCCGCTGGCCCCTTCGGGCTGTTCTCGCAGGTCAGTGGTGGTACTGGTGCACCACGGCGTGGCCCTTGCCGCGACCGATCAGCCACTTGTTGACCGGAGTGGTGACCACGAAGGCGGCGGCCAGGGCGATGGCGAGGATCCACCAGAACATGGGGTCCGACAGGTGGGCGTCCATCGCTCCCGGCCAGAGCGCGATCACGCCGTTGTCGATGAGCTCCATCACCGCGATGGACAGGGTGTCCGCGGCCAGCGCGACCCGGAACGCCGTCCTGAAATCGACGCCCGCCGCGAGGATGCCGCGCAGCGTCAGGGCGTAGCCGAAGAAGAAGGCCAGGATGATCGCGAGGATCATCGTCTGCAGGTTGCTCCAGCCGAGGGCGGTGCCGATGACCATGCCGAGGATCTCGCCGATGGCGCACCCGGTGAGGCAGTGCAGGGTCGCCAGGGCCGCCATCCGCCAGCTGGTCTTCCCGGTGCCGTGCGCCTCGTGGTGCCCACCGTGATCGTGGCCGTGGCCGTGGCCGTGGCCGTGGTGCGCGTGCTCGGCGTGTGCGTCGTGCTGCATGAGATCCCCCAACGTCGAAGAGCGGTTCCTGCCGTCTGACAGGAACCGTATACCCCTGGGGGGTATTCCTCAAGGGATCTCTGAGGCCTCTGAGGTGTTGAGTTGTCCGGGGTCTCTCGGTCCGGGGTGTCTAGTTGCTCCTGAGCTCCTTCAGGCGCGCCACGTCCGCCGCGTGGCCCTCCTTGCCGCCGGGCGTCTCGATGATCAGCGGGACGTTCTCGGTCGCCGGGTGGGTCATCAGCTCCCGGAAGGGCTCCTCGCCGATGTGGCCGGTGCCGATGTTCTCGTGCCGGTCCTTGTGGGCGCCGACCACGTCCTTGGAGTCATTGGCGTGCACCAGCTTCAGGCGGCCCTCGCCGACGGTGTCCACCAGCAGGTCGAGGGTCTGCTTCATGCCGCCGGGCCCGGCCAGATCGTGCCCCGCCGCGAAGATGTGGCAGGTGTCCAGGCAGACGCCCAGCTTCGGGTGGGCGTCGAGCGCCTCGAAGTACGGGCCGAAGTCCCAGGTGCGGGAGCAGAGCGAGAAGCCCTGGCCCGCGGTCGACTCCAGGAGGAGGAAGGGGTCGTCGTCGTGCGTCAGCTCGTCCAGGAGCGGCAGCATCCGCTCGCGCACCTGCGCCAGGGCGACCGCGCGGTCCCGGCCGCCGGTCGCGGAGCCGGTGTGCACGACCACGCCGAGCGCGCCGATCTCACGGCCGCGGCGCAGCGAGTGGCGAAGGGACTCCACGGACTTCTCGACGGTCGCCTCGGTGTGCGAGCCGAAGTTGATGAGATAGGGCGCGTGGACGTACGCGGGAATCCGCTCGGCGGCGCAGGCCGCACGGAAATCCTCGTCCTGCTTCGGATTGCCGCTCGGCGTCGCCCAGCCGCGCGGGTTGGCCACGAAGACCTGGACGGCCTCGGCGCCGAGCTCACGGGCGTACGAAAGTCCTACGGAGGCGAGTCCGCCGGCCACGGGCACATGGCCGCCCACGGGATTGCGGGACGGGATGCTGGGGGAGTCGTTGCTGCTCACCCGCTCCAGGATGGCACGCGCGCGTGGCGGCGCCGTCGGCGGATGCCGTCCGGGGCCCGCGACGTGCGCCACAGGCCCCGGACGGCGGCTACCGGATCTTGATCGTGATCGTCGAGCCCTTGGGGGCCTCGTCGCCGCCCTCCACGGACTGGCTCTCCACCTTGTCGCCGAAGATCCCGAGCAGACCGCGGTCCTCGTCGACCTCGAAGCCCGCGCCCTCCAGCTCCTGCGTGGCCTCGTCGACGCTCATGCCCTCGATGTCCGGGACCTCGATCATCTCGGGGCCCTTGGAGAGCGTCAGCGTGACCGTGTCGCCCTCGGCGAGCCGCTTCTCGCCCTCCCTGGGGGACTGTTCGACGACGGTGCCCTTGTCCTCCTCGGAGGTGACCCGCTCGGTCTCGATCTTGACTTTGAGACCTGCCTCCTCCAGCTCGGAGGTCGCGTCGGCCCGCGAGTCACCCGTCACGTCGGGAACCTCGACCTCGCGGCCCTTGCTGACGACGAGCGTGATGGCGGAGCCCGCCTTGCGCTTGGTGCCGGTCTCCGGCTCCGTGCTGATCACGGAGCCCTTGCGGACCTCGTCGCTGAAGGCCCGCTTCGTCATGCCGGGAGCGAGCCCGGCGTCCTTGAGCTTGTTCCTGGCCTCGGTCAGGGGACGGCCCTCGAGGTCGGGGACCTTCACGATCTCCGGGCCCCTGGAGATGGTCAGCGTCACGCTGCCGTTGTCACGGATGCGCTCGCCCGCCTTGGGGTCGGTGGCCATGACCGTGCCGCGCTTGTCCGTGTCGCTGTAGGCGCGCTTGATGTCCTTGACGTCGAGCCCGGTCTCGTCGAGGCGCTTCTTGGCCGCCGACTCGCTCTTCGCCAGGAGCGGCGGGACCTTCGTGAACTGGCCGGAGTTGATGTACCAGACGCCCGCGCCGACGCCGAGCGCCAGCAGGACGGCCGCGACGATCGCCAGGACCCCGCGGCGCGGATTGGCGCGTCCCCTGCGGCCGGGAGCGGCCGGCGGCTCCGGGGGCGGCGTGGCGAGGATGCTCGTGCGGTTGAGCTCGTCCTGGCGGCTGGGCTGGTCCTGGACGCCGTCCGTGGGGAGCGGCAGCTGTACGGCCGATCCCGCGCGCGGGATCACGTTCGTACGGTCCTCGGAGGTGTCGCGCGGCCCGTGCTCCGCCGAGAGGGCCTGCGGGGGCACCGCGTCCAGCTGCTCCAGGGAGAGCGCTGCCCGCGCGTGCCTGGCCTGCCCGAGGAGCGCCACCGCGTCGTGCGGGCGGACGTCGGGGTTGCGGGCGGTGGCGGAGGCCACCAGCTCGTCGAGCTCGACGGCCAGACCGGGGACGGCCGCCGACGGGGGCGGCACGTCCTCGTGGAGGTGCTGGTAGAGCACCTGGGCGGGCGACTCACCGGAGTGCGGCTTGGCGCCGGTCAGCATTTCGTAGAGCACGACACCGCATGCGTACACGTCCACGCGTGTGTCGGCCGTGCCGTGCTCTATCTGCTCGGGGGCCAGATAGGAGACGGTGCCAAGGACCGTGCCCGTCGTGTTCGTGACGGTGTCCACCGCCCGCACGAGCCCGAAGTCGGCGACCTTCACCCGGCCGTCGTCCCCTATGAGGACGTTCTCCGGCTTCATGTCGCGGTGCACGAACCCCGCGCGGTGCGCGGCGCCGAGCGCGGCGAGGACCGGCTCCAGGATGTCGAGGGCCGCGCGCGGCTGGAGGGCGCCGCGCTCGCGGAGCACGTCACGCAGGGTGCATCCGGCGACGTACTCCATCGCCAGATAGACGTACGCCCCGTCGGTGCCCTGGTCGTACACCCCCACCACGTTCGGGTGGGAGAGCCGGGCGATCGACTTGGCCTCGCGGATGAAGCGGTCGACGAACGAGACGTCGGCGGCCAGCGTCGGGTGCATCACCTTGAGCGCGAGCACGCGGTCGAGGCGGGTGTCCACGGCCCGGTAGACCGTGGCCATCCCGCCGACCGCGATCCGCCCGTCCACGCGATAGCGGCCGTCGAGCACCTGCCCGACGAGCGGGTCCTGAAGGGTCGTGTCCACGAGGGGAGTCTACGAGCCACCGCTGACACCGATGCCCGCCCGGGCAGGCCCGGGCCCCGACTGCAGCCGACCTGTAACAGGCGCCGGAGATCAGAAGGCGGGCCGCTCCGGATCGAGCCGGGCCATTCCCTCCACGGGTGACGACGCCTCGGCGAAGTGCCTGCGGGGGATCCGCCCGGCCCGGTACGCGAGCCGCCCCGCATCGACCCCGTGCCGCATGGCCTCGGCCATGAGGACCGGCTCCTGCGCCCGTGTCACGGCGGAGGCGAGCATCACACCCGCGCACCCCAGCTCCATCGCGAGCGCCGCGTCGGACGCCGTACCCGCCCCCGCGTCCAGGATCACCGGCACGCCCGCGCGCTCGACGATCAGCTGGAAGTTGTGCGGGTTGCGGATGCCGAGCCCGGAGCCGATGGGGGAGCCGAGCGGCATGATCGCCGCGCAGCCCGCGTCCTCCAGCTTCCGGGCCAGGACCGGGTCGTCGTTCGTGTACGGAAGGACCGTGAAGCCGTCGTCGACCAGTGTCTCGGCGGCGTCGATCAGCTCGATCGGGTCGGGGAGCAGCGTGCGCTCGTCCGCGATGACCTCCAGCTTGACCAGGTCGGTGCCCAGCGCCTCCCGCGCGAGCCGGGCGGTCAGGACCGCCTCGCCCGCGGTGTAACAGCCCGCGGTGTTCGGCAGGACGCGGATGCCGAGCCGGTCGAGCACCGAGAGCACGGAGCCCTGCACGCCGGGATCGAGGCGGCGCATCGCGACCGTCGTCAGCTCCGTTCCGGAGGCGACGAGGGAGCGTTCGAGGATGTCCAGGCTCGGCGCACCGCCCGTACCCATGATCAGGCGCGAGGAAAGGGTGAGCCCGCCGATGACGAAGGGATCGTCTGCCATGTCGGTTCAGCCTCCTTGGACGGCGGTGAGGATCTCGACGCGGTCCCCGTCGGCGAGCGGCGTCGCGGACCACCGCGTGCGCGGTACGACGGTTTCGTTGAGGGCGGCGGCGACCCCGGACGGGGCCGCGGTGAGGGTGGCCACGAGGGCTTCGAGCGTGGTGCCCGCGGCCACATCGCGTGCTTCTCCGTTGACGGAGACGGCTGTAACGCCGGTAAGAGTCATGCGGGCTGCTCCATGAAGCGCTGCGTGAGGGAGGCGTCGGCGAAGCGCAGCGGGGTGAATCCCCGCGCCTCGTCGGGCAGTTCACCGGTGGTCAGGGCGTGCGCCATCACGTCACCGGTGACGGGCGTCAGAAGCACGCCGTTGCGGTAGTGGCCGGTGGCCAGCTGGAGGCCGGGGAGCGCGGTCGGGCCCAGCAGCGGCGCGTTGTCGGGGGAGCCGGGGCGCAGGCCCGCGCGGGTCTCGGTCAGCGGCAGTTCCGTGATGCCCGGTACGAGCTCGTGGGCGTCCCGGAGCAGCTCGTACACGCCGCCCGCGGTGACCGTCGTGTCCCAGCCGAGCTCCTCGGTGGTCGCGCCCACGACGAGCTCGCCGTTCTCGCGGGGCACCAGGTAGACGCTGCTGCCGCGCACGACGGCGCGCACGGTGCGGCTCAGGAACGGCGCGTACCGCTGCGGCACGGCCAGCCGCAGCACCTGCCCCTTCACGGGGCGCACGGACGGCAGGACGCCGTCGGGGACCCCGGCAAGACGCCCGCTGAGGCTGCCTCCGGCGAGCACGGTCTGGCCTGCCTCCAGGGCAGTGCCGTCGGCGAGGACGACTCCGGTGGCCCGGTCCGCCGCGACCGAGAGGCGCTGCGCCCACACCCGGTGGAAGACCACGCCCGCCCGCTCGCAGGCCACCAGGAGCGCGGCGGCGAGCCTGCGCGGGTCGACCTGGTGATCGCCGTCGACGCGCAGGCCGCCCCGCACGCCGGGCGCGAGCATCGGCTCCAGGCGGCGGCACTCGCGCCCGCTCAGCCACTCCGACGTGAGCCCCGACCGCTCCTGGAGGGCGTGCAGCTCACGCAGGTGGGCGCGGTCGTCCGCGTCGAGCGCGACGGCGAGCGTGCCGCACGCGCGGTAGCCCAGATCCCGGCCGCTCGCCTCGGCGAGCTCGGCCGCGAACTCCGGATAGCGCTGCGCGGAGGCCAGATTGAGGCCGAGCAGCGCCTGTTCCCCGTAGTGCAGTTCGGTGACGGCGGCCAGCATGCCCGCGGCGACCTGCGCCGCGCCGCCGCCCGGTTCGGGGTCGACGACCGCGGCGGACAGGCCGCGCTGGGCCGCCCGCCAGGCCGTGACAAGGCCGATGATGCCGCCCCCCACGATCAGGACGTCGGTCGTCCCGTGGGGTGGTGTGTGTGGATGCATGGTCGTCCAGCCCCTCCCTTCGCCGGCATGACCCGGATCAGGTTCGTACGGTCGGAGGCCGTTCCAGCCTCCCTCTCAGCCCGGTGCGTCCGGGCTCCCGCGAGTGTTCTGCACGGCAACCTTAGCCTTTGGCGCCCCGGCGCAGTAGGGCAGCTGTGCGCTCAGGGACCGTGACGTTGTGTCAGAGATCTCCTCGCCGGGCCCTGAGACGCTCCCGGTCCGCCGTCCTACAGTGATCGGGTGAGCGAGCAGCGTAGGCAGGAAGAACGGCGCGTGGTCATCGTCGGCGCGGGGATGGCCGGGGTGCAGACCGCCGTGGCCCTGCGCGAGCAGGGGTTCGCCGGTGCGGTCACCCTGATCGGCGCGGAACCCCACCAGCCGTACGACAGGCCGCCGCTGTCCAAGGCCGTGCTGCTCGGCAAGGCGGAGAGCTCCGCCTTCGACATCGACTTCGGGGCACTCGGCATCGAGCTGAGCCTGGGCCGCGAGGTCACGGGCGTGCGCCC
>NZ_JBNNJZ010000133.1:0-17572 GCF_050270335.1 Streptomyces sp. NPDC059900 | reverse complement strand
GCGCGCGGGCAGATCGGCGGCGACCACCGCGAGCGATGCCGGGATGACCAGCGCCGCACCCACGCCCTGCACCGTGCGTGCCGCGATGAGCGTCCCGCCGCTGTCCGCGAGGGCGGCGGCCAGCGAGGCCGCGGTGAAGACGACGATCCCCGCCGCGAGGACGACCCGCCGGCCGAGCAGATCCGTGAGCCTGCCCCCGGCCGGAAGGAGCGAGCCGAAGCTCAGTACGTAGCTGGTGGCCACCCACTCCAAGTCGGTTACGGTCAGGTCGAGTTCGCGCTGCACGGTCGGCAGGGCGACGTTGATCACGGTGTTGTCGAGCGTCGTGATGAAGCCTGCCAGGGCCAGCATCGCCAGCAGAGCTGTCAGCCTGCCCCGGCCCACGTGCGGCTCCCCTCGATCGCGATGCGGTGGTGCACTCGGTCGTGCTGCGGTTCCGCTGCCGGATTCTCCGGGGTCGCCGCGGGCGGTGGCTGCTGCCCGCGACGCCGAATCGGGCACGGGGACTTGTCAGTGAAGTGACAGAGAGTGTCAGACGATCTGTCAGCAAGCCGTCTTACTCAGTGGTCACATCCGGGCGGAACCTGGTGCACCGCTCATCCGGTCCCCCGCAACGCCCGTCCCGGTCCCCGCGCTGTCCAGTTGGAGCCGCCATGCCGTCCAGGCCTCAGACCCCGCAGCAGCCCCAAGGCCCGCTGCTGACCGACCACTTGGCGCACTGGGCCGCCGAGCGTCCGCACCAGCGCGCCTTCACCCATGTGGAGTTTCCCGAGCCGTCGTCGCCCGGCCTGCACCACACCCTCGGCTGGCAGGGCCTCGACGTCCGCGCCCGTGCGCTCGCCGGGCGGATCGCGGCGAGCGCGGGCCCCGGCGAGCGGGCGGCCCTGCTGCTTCCGCAGGGCCTGGACTACACGGCGGCGTTCCTGGGCTGCCTCTACGCGGGCGTGATCGCGGTGCCGCTGTTCGGCCCCGAACTCCCCGGTCACGAGGGCAGGCTGGCCGCCGTCCTCGCCGACTGCGAGCCCGCGTGCGTCCTCGCCGACGAGCGCACCGCCGGCGCGGTCTCGCGGTTCATGACCGAGCAGGGGCTGCCGCCGGTGCCGGTGGTCCTGGTGGACCGGCCGGGCGGAAGGACCGATGCCGCCCTCGGCGAGCGGCCCGACGCCGTGCTCCCGGAGCGGATCGCACCGGACGACATCGCCTACCTCCAGTACACGTCCGGCTCCACGCGCAGCCCCGCGGGCGTCGTGATCAGCCACGCCAACGTGGTGGCCAACGCCCGCCAGGCCATCGACGCCTTCGAAGCCGAGGCGACGCGCAACACCACGGTCGGCTGGCTGCCGCTCTTCCACGACATGGGCCTGGTCCTGAGCGTGGCCGCGCCGGTGGTCGGCGGCTTCCCCTCGGTCCTCATGGACCCGGTCGCCTTCCTGGAACAACCGGTGCGCTGGCTGCGGCTGCTCGCCTCGTATCCGGGGACGATCAGCGCCGCCCCCAACTTCGCCTACGACTACTGCGCGAGCAGGATCGACGGGGACGAGGTGGCCGAACTGCGCCTGGACCGCGTCAAGGTCCTGATCAACGGCAGCGAACCGGTGCGCCCCGGCACGGTCGACCGCTTCCGCGACGCGTTCGACGACGCCGGCCTCGCCCCCGAGGCGCACTGCCCGGCGTACGGCCTGGCCGAGGCCACCGTCTTCGTCACGACCGACACGTTCGCCGCACCGCCCACCGTTCTGGCGTGCGATCAGCTCGCCCTGAGCGAAGGCAAGCTCGACGTGCGGGAGCCGACGGACCCTGATGCCACCCATTTGGTTGCCTGCGGCACCCCTGCGGGACAAGAACTGCGCATCGCCGATCCGGCGACCGGAACCGCACGCGGTCCGGGCGAGGTCGGCGAGATCCTGCTGCGCGGCCCCAACATCGGCCTTTGCTACTGGAAGCGCAGCGGACTGTCCGAGGAAGTGTTCGGCTTCCGCGCGCCCGGCACCGCGGACGACGACGGTGCGGCCGGATGGCTGCGCACCGGAGACCTCGGCGCGCTGCACGACGGGCGTCTCTACGTCACCGGACGCCTGAAGGACCTGATCATCGTGGACGGCCGCAACCACTACCCGCAGGACATCGAGGAGACCGTGCAGGCGGCCGTCGACCTCGTGCGCAGGGACCGGCTCGCCGCGTTCTGCGTGCCCTGGACGGGTACGGAGACCGACGTCCTGGTCGTGGTCGCCGAACACCGGCGCGGCGCCGAGCCCACCGAGCAGGACCTGCTCGCCGCACAGCGCACCGCCACGGCCGCCGTATCGGCCCGGCACGGACTGCGCCTTGCCGAACTCCTGCTCATCGCGCCGGGCTCGCTGCCCCGCACGAGCAGCGGCAAGGTCGCCAGGGCCGCGGGCCGCGCACGCTATCTGCTCGGCGCCTTCGGCGAGGGGAGCCGCAGCGGCGCGAAGGACGCACGATGAGCGCGGTGGGCCAGGCGGAGATACGGGCCGCGGTCGTCGAGAGCCTCAGCGCCTGGTACGGCCTCGCGGCCGGGGAGATCACCGACGACCGCCCGCTCGCGGAACTGGGCCTGACCTCCCGTGACGCGGTCGTCCTCACCGCACGCCTCAGCGACCTCGCGGGCACCCGGCTGCCGGCGACGCTGCTCTGGGAGGCGCCGACGATCGGCGCGCTCATGGAGCGGGTGGAGCGCGGCGAACCGGAGCACGGGGGTGCGCCGCCCGCTGCGGCGGGCGCCGGTGGGCTCTGCGCGGAGGGCGATGCGACGAGCGCGGGAGCGGGCGCGGCGCCGGTCGCCGTCATCGGCGTCGGGTGCCGGCTGCCCGGCCACGTCACCTCGCCCGCCGCCTTCTGGCGGCTCCTGAGCGAGGGCCGCGACGCCGTGGGCACCGTCGGCGACGACCGCTGGGCGCCCTTCGTGCGCGAGGGGATGCGCCTGCCGGAGGACATCAGCAGGCACGGCGGCTACCTCGGGGACGGCAGTACCGACGCCGTGGCGGGCTTCGACGCGGAGTTCTTCGGCATCGGCGCGGACGAGGCCACCGCCATGGACCCGCAGCAGCGCATGCTCCTGGAGGTCGTACGGGAGGCCGCCGACCACGCGGCACTGCCCGTGCCGTCCCTCGCGGGCACCCGTACCGGAGTCTTCGTGGGCATCAGCGGCAACGAATACGCCCATCTCACCACCGCGGACCCCGGGTCGGTCGGCGCCTGGACCCCGCCGGGCGCGGCCCTGAGCATCGCCGCCAACCGCCTGTCCTACCTCCTGGACCTGCGCGGCCCGAGCATGGCCGTCGACACGGCGTGCTCCTCCTCGCTCGTCGCCGTGCACCACGCGGTACGCAGCCTCGGCGCGGGGGAGAGCGACATGGCGCTCGCCGCCGGGGTGAACCTGCTCCTGGCCCCCGCGGTGACCCTCGGCTTCCAGCGGGCGGGGGCGATGGCCGCGGACGGCCGGTGCAAGGCGTTCGACGCGTCGGCCGACGGCATGGTGCGCGGGGAGGGCTGCGGCGTCGTCGTGCTCAAGCGCCTCGCGGACGCCGAGCGCGACGGCGACCGTGTCCTCGCGGTCATCGAGTCCACCGCCGTCAACTCCGACGGCCGCTCCAACGGACTGACGGCCCCCAGCGCACAGGCCCAGCGCACACTCCTGGAAGAGAGCCACGGCAGCGGGTCCGCGACCGTGGACTACGTCGAGGCGCACGGCACGGGCACCGCTCTGGGCGACCCGATCGAGGCGTCCGCCCTGTCGGCGGCGCTCGGGACGGGGCGCGGGCGGGCCGCCGACCAGCCGCTGCTCATCGGCTCGGTGAAGACGAACATCGGACACCTTGAAGCCGCGGCGGGCATCGCCGGGCTGATCAAAACGGTCCTGGCCCTGCACCACGACGAGATACCGCCCCAGCTGCACTTCACCGCTCCGGGCCCGCACGCCGACCTCGACGCACTGGGCCTGCGCGTCGTCACGGGCCCCGAGCCCTGGCCCCGCTACTCGGGCCTGGCGCGGGCCGGTGTCTCGGCGTTCGGCTTCGGAGGCACGAACGCGCACGCGGTCCTCGCGGAACACCGCGCGCCGCGCCGCGCACGCCGGGCCGACGCCGCCCCCGCCGTCGCCCTGCTCGACGACGTCACCGAGGACCGCGTGCGCACGTACGCGGGCGAGCTGGCCGCCTGGCTGGGCGAACCGGCGGGCCGCTCCGTGCGCCCGGCGGACCTCGCCCGCACACTGGCGGGCCGCGCCGGGCGGGGCAGGCACCGGGCGGCGGTGATCGCCCGCGGCCGGGAGGAACTGACCACGGCGCTCGAACGCCTGGCCGCGCGGGAGCCCGACCCGCGCGTGCTGGTCGGGGCGCCCGCGGCCGGGGCGGCGCCCGGAGCGGTGTGGGTGTTCTCCGGGTACGGCTCGCAGTGGGCCGGCATGGGAAGCGAACTCCTGGCGGCTGAACCGGAGTTCGCCGCCGCCGTCGACCGTCTCGAGCCGCTGCTGCGCGACGAGGCCGGTATCTCCCTGCGGGACTGCATGGCCGCGGGCGCCGACCTGACCTCGCCCGCCGTCGTCATGCCCGCTCTGTACGGGATGCAGGTCGCCCTCGCTGAGCTGTGGACGTCGTACGGCTTCGAGCCTGCCGCCGTGATCGGCCACTCTCTGGGGGAGATCGCCGCGGCCGTCGTCTGCGGCGCCCTCGACGCGGCCACCGGCGCGCGCGTCGTCGCGATCCGCTCGCGGCTCCTGGCCGGGCTCACGGGCGGCGCCATGGCCGTGGTGGACCGCCCCGGCGAGCACATCGAGGCCCTGGCCGCCGAATTCCGCACGCTCCAGGTCGCCGTGCATGCCTCCCCGGCGCAGAGCGTGGTCACCGGCTCGGCCGACGACGTGCGCGGGCTCATCGACCACGTCACGGGCCAGGGCGGCTTCGCGCGTTCCCTGTCCGTCACCGGCGCCGGGCACTCGCCCCAGGTCGATCCGCTGCTCGCCGCGTTCGCAGGCGAACTGGGCACCGTGCGGCACGCGCGGCCCGGCTGCCGCCGCTACACCACCGTCCTCGCGGACCCGCGCGACCCGGCGCCCTGCGACACCGACTACTGGGTGGCCAACCTGCGGCGCCCCGTCCGCTTCCGGCAGGCGGTACGCGCCGCCGCCGACGACGGCCACCGGGTGTTCGTCGAAGTGGCCCCCCATCCCACGCAGTTGCATCCGCTGACCGAAACGCTGCGGGAAGCGGGCGCCGAGGGTGCGCTCATCGTCCCGACGCTGCGCCGTGACACGGACGACGCGCTCACCTTCCGTACGTCCCTGGCCACTCTCCTCGTGCAGGGCGTGGGCGCGCCCTCGCTTCCCGCGGCCCGGCAGCGCCTGCATCCGGGTGCGCGCATCGCCGACGTACCGCCCCCGCGCTGGCGCCACCGCCGCTTCTGGGCGGGGGAGGCCCCGGGACCGCACGAGAGGCCACGTGACGAACCGGCGCCCACCCGCAGCACGGGCACGCTCGACCGCCTGCGCGGCTGCGTGGCCGACGTCATGGGCTACAGCGCCGAGCGCATCGACGCCGACACCCCCCTGACCGACCTGGGCCTGGACTCGCTCACCGCGGCACGCATCCGGACCGCGGTGGAGCGGGAGTTCGGGGTGCAGGTGGAGCCGGGGGTGCTGCTGCGGCAGGCGACGCTGCGGGGGGTGGCGAAGCTGCTCCCGGACTCCGGGGCCGCCCGGCGCTCGCGGGACGCAGTCCCCGATTCCCGTGCGGCGGAGCCCTCTTCGCCCCGGGCGGGAGGAAGGGCGGCGGGGGACGGCCCCCTGCGCGTTCTCGCCGACACCGGCGAAGGCACCCCCCTGTTCCTGGCCCATGCCGCGGGCGGCACCTCCGAGGTGTACGCGCGCCTCGCCGAACGCCTGGCCGCATCCCGGCCCGTCTACGGCTTCGACCGGATGGCCGCCCCGGAGGACCTCGGACCCCGCGCGGAGCACTTCGCACAGGGCATCCGCGCGGTGTCGCCCGACGGCCCCTGGATCGTCGGCGGCTGGTCCTACGGCGGTCTGCTGGCGCAGGAAGCCGCGCGGCTCCTGACCCCGCACGGCACCGTCAGGGCCCTGGTCCTCCTCGACTCCGTCCTGCCCCTGCCCGCGCCCCCCGGCCTGACCCCGGTGGAGGAAGTCCACCGCCGCTACGCCGATTTCGCCGCGTACATCGCGCGCACCTACCGCACGCAACTCCCGTTGCCCTTCGAGGAACTGGCACGCCTGGAGGACGCCGAGCAGATCGCGCTGGTCATGAAACTCCTGGAGCAGGCCGTGGACCTGCCCCGGGGGGTGCTCGACCACCAGCGCACCTCGGCCCTCGACCTCCGCAGCGGCGAACGCCACCGGCCGGGCCCGTACGCGGGCCGGACCCTCCTCTACCGCGCCACCGAACCGGCCCCGCACACCGTGCGCGACGTCCGCTACGAACGGGACGACGAAAGCCTGGGCTGGGACGCCCACTGCACCGACCTCACGGTCACCCCGCTGCCCGGCCACCATCTGTCCCTGCTCGACCCCCCGGTCGTGGACACCCTCGCCGCACTCCTCGCCCGCGACCTGCCCGACGCCTGATCCGCGCGCCGGTCCGCCGGCCCGCCCGAGAAGAGGACCGCCCCCATGCCGCAGAAGCACCGCAGACCCCGCAAGAAACTCGCCGCCCTCGCCGCGGTCACCGCCCTGCTCGCCACCGGAGGAGCCCTGGGCGCCTCCACGGCCCTGGGCGCGCCCACCGCGTCACCCGCGGCAGCCAGAGCCGCCGAAGGCCCGCGCGTCGTCGGCGAGAAATGGCTGGACGCCCGCACTGTCGACCTCACCGTTGACTCGCCCGCCGTGGGCAAACAGCTGCCCGTTCGCGTCATCCTGCCCGCCCGCTTCAAGGAACAGCCGGACCGCACCTGGCCCGTGCTCTACCTCCTCCAGGGTGCCCACGACGACTACACCTCCTGGAGCCGCGAGACGGACGTCGAGGAGTTCCTGGCCGACAAGGACGTCATCACCGTGATGCCCGCCTCGGGCCCCACCGGTATCCCCACCGACTGGTGGAACCACGGCAGCTCCTCCGCCCCCGACTACGAGACCTTCCAGGTGGAGGAGTTGGCGGGTCTTCTGCGCGACACCTACCGCGCCAATGGCACCCGCTCCGTCGCCGGCGTCTCGACCGGCGGCTACGGCGCCATGGCGTTCGCCGCGCGGCACCCCGGCACCTTCGGGGCGGCGGCCTCGTACAGCGGAGTCGTGGACACGACGGCCCCGGGCATGCCGACGGTGCTGAACGCCATCGTGGCGCGCGAGTTCCTGCTCCCCTCGGCCCTCTGGGGCAGCCCCCTGCTGCACCGCGAGAAGTGGAACAGCCACAACCCCGCAGCCCTGACCGAGGGCCTGTCCGGAACCAGGCTCTACGTCTCGCAGGGCAGCGGCGTCCCCAGCAGCGACTTCGGCAATCTCGAAGGGGCCGTTCTGGAGGGCACGCTGTGGAACCAGGCGCACGCGTTCGACCGGAAGCTGGACCGTGCCGGCATCCCGGCGACGGTCCACTTCTACAGCGGCGGCTCGCACGCCTGGTCCTCCTGGCAGAAGGAGTTCAAGGCTTCCTGGCCGACGCTGGCGGCGGGCCTTGGGCTTCCCGCCGGGGCGTCCTGACGTCGTCGGCGACGGAGAGGCGGGCCAGCCTGCGCTCGTCCGGCCACCGCACCGCGCTCGCCCACGAGGCCAGCTCGAAGAGGCGTATGAGCCGGGCGCTGGAGTCGAGCTGGCCGCGCAGGACCCCGTGCCGGGCGGACGTCGGATCGGCGTGGTGGAGGTTGTGCCAGGACTCGCCGCCCGAGAGCGGGGCGAGCCACCACACGTTCCCCGAGCGGTCCCTGGCCCGGAAGGGGCGGTCCCCGCTGATGTGGCAGATCGAGTTGATCGACCAGGTGACGTGATGGAGCAGACCGATGCGCACGAGCCCGGCCCAGAAGAAGGCCGACCAGGCGGCTGCGGAGTCCCAGGTGCCCTCGCCCCAGAGCCCTCCCGCCACGGCGGGCGCACCGAAGGAGAACAGCACGATCAGCGGCTGCCAGCGTGCCACCAGGGCCAGATCGCGGTCGGCGAGGAGGTCGGGGACATACTTCTGCTGATTGGTCTTGTTGTTGTTGAACGTCCAGCCGATGTGCGCCCACACCATGCCCTTGAGCAGCGCGCGCACCGAGGTGCCGAACCGCCAGGGGGAGTGCGGGTCGCCCGGCTGGTCCGCGAACTGGTGGTGGCGGCGGTGGTCGGCGCACCAGGTGATCGCGTCGCCCTCGACGGCCATCGTCCCGGCAACCGCGAGGGCGATCTTCAGGGGGCGGGCCGCCTTGAACGCCTTGTGCGTGAACAGGCGGTGGTAGCCGATGGTGATGCCGTGCACGGCGATGGCGTACATGACCGCGCCGATGACCAGATCGTGCCAGGTGACGCCCCATCCCCACAGCACGACCACGGACGCGATCACCGCGACGAAGGGAATGCCGACGAACACCCCCACCACCACCCGGTCTCCTGTGCCCATGCGTTCGCCCCAAGCGGCGGCGCTCGCGCTCTCTTCAGCCATGGAATTTCTCACCTCTCAGTGCGGGTGAGCCGGACATTAGCGACGGAAAGAGGAAGGCCTCTACTCGGAAAGTGATGACTGTGCGAGGGGTCGGTTAGCGATCCTGATGAATTGAAACCGATCTGCTTGTGAGAGACGGACTTCGCCCGCAACGTATATCCGCACCGAACGAACCCGAACCGAACCCGACGAATCCGAACCCCAACCCGAACCACTGGACAGCTGTGCCGAAGGAGGAACGTCATGGATGTGCTCGCAGAGGCAGTCGTAGGGGGAGCCGGCGCGGACGAACTGCGCCGACTTCCCTTACCCGCCGAATACACCGCCGTGCATCTGCGGAGGGAGGACGTGGAGAGTTTCACGGGGGTGGCGGACAAAGATGTCCGGAAAACACTTCACGTGGGATCCGTGCCGATGCCGGAACTTGCGCCCGACGAAGTCCTGGTGGCGGTCATGGCGAGCGGGATCAATTACAACACCGTGTGGTCGGCGATGTTCGAGCCGATATCCACGTTCGCCTTTCTGCGGCATTTCGGTGCGAAAGGCGGCTGGGCCGAGCGGCACGATCAGCCGTACCACGTGGTCGGTTCGGACGCGTCAGGCGTCATCGTCCGGACGGGGGCCGGGGTACGCCGCTGGAACGTCGGTGACGAGGTCGTGGTCTCTCCCGTCTACGTCGACGACGAGGAACCTGCGACCCATGCCGACGGCATGCTCGGCGACTCCCAGCTGGCCTGGGGCTTCGAGACCAACTTCGGCGGGCTCGCGCACTACTGCGTGGTCCGCGCCAGCCAACTCCTCCCCAAGCCGGGGCGGCTGACCTGGGAGGAAGCAGCCGCCAATCCGCTCTGCGCAGGCACCGCCTACCGCATGCTGGTCAGCGACCGCGGGGCGCGGATGACGCAGGGCGACATCGTGCTGATCTGGGGCGCGGCGGGCGGCCTCGGCGCGTACGCCGCGCAGCTCGTACGCAACGGCGGCGGGATCGCGGTGGGGGTGGTCGGCAGTGAGGAGAAGGCGGAGCAGGCCCGCGCCTTCGGCTGCCACGCGGTGATCAACCGCGCCGAGATCGGCCTGACCGGCAGCGCTCCGGCCGATCCGGCAGCGGTCGGCAAGAAGCTCGGCAAGCGGATCCGCGCCGCGGTGGGGGAGGACCCGCACATCGTGTTCGAGCACGTCGGCCGGGCGACCTTCGGGCTGTCCGTCTTCGTGGTGCGCCGGGGCGGCACCGTCGTCACCTGCGGATCGAGCACCGGCTATCTGCACGAGTTCGACAACCGCTACCTCTGGATGCGCCTCAAGCGCGTCATCGGCAGCCACGGCGCCAACCTCCACGAGCAGGCCGCGGTGGCCCGCCTGCTGGACCTCGGCCACATCCGGTCCGCCCTGTCGGTGACGTACGACCTCCAGGACACGGCCGAGGCCGCCCGGCTCGTGCAGTCCAACCGCCACACCGGAAAGGTCGGCGTCCTGGCGCTCGCACCCGAGACTGGTCTCGGCAGGCGGGGCGCCGTATGAGGTCCCCGGCCGCCGGTGCCCGGTCATGAGCCCGTCGGGCCCATGACCGGGGTGGCCGGATCCGGTGCTACCGGGTCAGCGGACCGTCACCTTGAGGACCGGCGAGAGGGCGCCGCCGCCGGCGACGCGCAGCGAGTTGCGGCCCTTCCAGCCGAGCTTGACCCGCATGTTGTACGCCCCGGAGCGCGCGGTGTAGACCGACGCGGGCAGCGCCACCCACCGCTTGCCCTGCAACTGCTGGAGCGTGACGCGGGTGCCGGGCCGCATGTGGCGGGCGACTCCGTAGATGTGGAAGTCCTGCCACGCGCGCACGCTGCTCGCCGTGGACTTCGCCGTCAGGGTGGGCCGCGGGGCCGCGGTCGCGGGAGCCCCTGGCGCGGGGTTTCCGGTCGCTCCGGTTCCGGTGGCTCCGGTTCCGGGAGCTGTGGTGCCGGGAGCGGCGGTGCCAGGAGTCCCGGCTCCGGGGGCGGGCGCGGGAGGCGGGGTCGCGGCGCCGGCACCGGTCGCCGCGGGGCCCGTCAGAACGGCGAGCGCCGCCACTGACGCCACCGACACGTACTTCACCGACGCGTAGTTCAGCTTCAACCGGTTCACGGTCAACTTCTTGTCTCCATCTCTCTGTTGATTTCTCGCTTGGTCGACTTGCCGAGAAAGCTGCGCCAGCCGCCGTCGGGGAGCTGCCCCACTTCGAGCCGGCGCAGCCTGGCGAGGACGGCCGGGTCCTGGACGTCGAGCCAGTCGACGAACTGCCGGAAGGAGACGAGGCGTACGTCCTCCTTCCCGGCGATCCTCTTGAGGGTTTCCTCGACGGCGTCCATGTAGATGCCGCCGTTCCAGTCCTCGAAGTGGTTGCCGATGAAGAAGGGGGCACGGTTCGTCTCGTATGCGCGCCGGAAACCGGCGAGGTACGAACCGGTCGCCTGGGTGCGCCAGCCGGGATAGTTGTACGAGGGTGCCCGCGTCGAATTCTTCGACTGGTTGGCCAGGACGTTGTAATCCATGGAAAGGACCTCGAACCGGTGCCCCGGGAACGGGATCTGCTGGAGCGGCAGATCCCACACCCCGAGGCGTTTCTCCGGCCACCGCTGCAATCCGCCGGGCGACGACGAGTCGTATCGCCAGCCCCGTTCACGGGCCACGGGCAGCAGATTGCCCTGCCCGAGGAGGCAGGGGGTGCGGCCGCCGACGAGTTCCTTGTCGTAGTCGAAAGGCAGCGACGGCAGATCGGTCCAGCCGGTATTCGTGCGCCATTCCTTCACGAAGGATGCCGCCTGGTCGATTTCGCTGTGCCATTGCGCGGGCGTCCAGTTGGCGACGCTTCCGGTGCCGGTGCAGAAGTGTCCGTTGAAGTGCGTGCCGATCTCGTGGCCTTCGAGCCAGGCCTGCCGGACGTACCCCAGGGTCTCCTTGATGTGGTCGTCGCTGAGATAGCCGATGTCGGAGGCGCCGACCGCGTTGTTCGGCGGTCGGTACAGCCGCTTCTTCGACTCGGGCAGGAGGTAGAGCCCGGAGAGGAAGAACGTCATCCGGGCGTCGTGGTCCTCGGCGAGCTTCAGGAAGCGGGGGAAGAGGCCGGTGCCGACCTCGCCCGCGCCGTCCCAGGAGAAGACCACGAACTGCGGGGGTGTCTCGCCCGGCTCCAGGGGGACGGGGGTGTCGGGCTGCTTCGGCTGCTTTCCCGAGTACGCCGTCGAGCCGTCGCCGATCGGTTTCTCCGGCGGCTGCTTCTGCTGCGCGCCGTGCTGGCCGCCGTCCTCGTCGCGCCCCTGTGCCTTCCCCTGACCGGACGGCGAGGGGGAAGCCGAACCGCTGGATCCCCCGTCCTTCGCGCCGCATCCGGCGAGACCCGCGCCCGCTGCCATCGCAAGTCCGAAGCCCAGTGCGTGCCTTCGGCCGACCGAGCGCATAGTCACTCCGTTCACTCGCTTCCTGGTCGAGACATGTGTAGACCGCAGGAAGATGAACGAATCAGATGAATGTATGTTTTTTAACCTTTTTGACCCGAGATGCGTAAGAAGTGATGGACCATCAGGGGGTGTGTGCGGGTCCGTCAGTGGACAAGCCGACGGTCGACGGTGGTGAGTCAGGCAGACCGGCCCCACCGGCGTCCTGCCTGACGTGACCAAGGATGCGCCGGAGCAGCCGGCCCACGAGAGACCGGCCCGCGGGAAACAGGCCCGCGAGAATCAGGCCAACGAGCGGCTCGCGGCCGGCGAGACCTGGCGGGCGCTCTACCGCTACTTCCGCCCGCACCGCGCGGCCGTCGCGCTCGGTGCCCTGTGCACGCTGATCGGCGCGGCGACCGGCCTCGCCCAGCCGCTCGCCGCCAAGGCCCTGGTGGACCGGCTCGGCAGCGACGACTCGATCGCCGGGATCATCGTCCTGCTCACCGCGCTCGTCGTGCTCGGCACCGCCATCGAGTCCGTCGGCGCGTACGTCCTCGAACGCACCGCCGAATCCGTCGTGCTGGCGGCCCGGCGCACCCTCATCGGGCGGCTGCTGCGCCTGCGCCTGCCGGAAGTGGAGCGCACCCAGCCCGGCGACCTGATGTCCCGGATCACCTCGGACACGACACTGCTGCGCGCGGTGACCACGCAGTCCGTCGTGTCCGCGGTCGCGGGCGGCCTCACCTTCGTCGCGACGATCGTGATGATGGGCCTCATGGACGTCGTTCTGCTCGGCGTCACCCTCGGCGTGATCGTGCTCATCGGCGGCGCGGTGGCCCTGGTGATGCCGAAGATCGCGCAGGCGACGGAGCGGGCCCAGGAAGCGGTCGGCACGATCTCGACCGCCCTCGATCGCGCGTTCGGGGCGTTTCGCACCCTCAAGGCTTCGGGTGCCGAGGAGCGCGAGACGGCCACCGTGCAGGCCGCCGCGAAGGAGGCCTGGCGGCACGGCGTGCGGTCCGCCAAATGGCAGGCGGTGGCCTGGAGTTCCGTGGGCCTTGCCGTACAGGTGTCGTTCCTCGCCGTGCTGGGCATCGGCGGCGCGCGGGTCGCGTCGGGCGCGATATCCGTCTCGACGCTCGTGGCGTTCCTGCTGTTCCTCTTCTACCTGATCGACCCCGTGTCCCGCCTGGTCGAGGGCGTCACGCAGTACCAGGTCGGCTCGGCGGCCATCGCGCGGATCGTACGGGCCGAACGCCTGGAGACGGAGGACGTCACCGGGCCCCGGGAGCAGGCAGGGCCTCAAGGGCCCGCCGCCGTCGCGTTCGAGGACGTGACCTTCCGCTACCGGGAGGGCCTTCCGTACGTCCATCACGGCGTGAGCTTCGAGATCCCCGGACCCGGCATGACCGCTTTCGTCGGCCCGTCGGGCGCGGGAAAGACCACCGTCTTCGGCCTCCTGGAGCGCTTCTACGACGCGACGGGCGGGCGGGTCCTCGTCGACGGCCGTGACGTGCGCGCATGGCCGCTGGCCGAGCTGCGCTCCGCCATCGGCTACGTGGAGCAGGACGCGCCCGTCCTCGCCGGCACCCTGCGCGAGAACCTCCTCTTCGGGGCGCCGGGCGCGAGCGACGACGAGATCAGCGACGTGCTTGTGCGGGCCCGCCTCGACGGCCTCGTCGAACGGCTGCCGGACGGACTGCAGACTCTGGTCGGACACCGCGGCTCCCAGCTGTCCGGCGGCGAACGCCAGCGCGTGGCGATCGCCAGGGCGCTGCTGCGGGGGCCGCGCCTCCTGCTCCTGGACGAGGCGACCTCGCAGCTCGACGCGGTCAACGAACTGGCCCTGCGTGACGTCGTCGCCGAGGTCTCCAGGGAGGTGACGGTCCTGGTGGTGGCGCACCGCCTCTCGACGGTGACGCTGGCCGACCGGATCGTGGTCATGGACGCGGGACGGGTCCGCGCGTCGGGCACGCACGAGGAACTGGTGGCCTCCGACCCGCTGTACGGGGAGCTGGCGGCGACGCAGTTCCTCGCGACGGGCGACGACGGCATGATCCGCCCCGGCCGCCGATAACCGCTGGCCGCGCATACGGCTCTGCGGGTTGGATGGCGGCCATGACCAACGGGCGCAGGCGAGCGGAACTGTTCGTGGACGAAGAGCGGGACGAGCGGCTCGCCGCACGGACCACCGGAGACGAGCGGCCCATGCTGGTCGACTTCCTCAAGGCGCAGCGCACGACGCTGGAGCTGAAGTGTGCCGGTTTGGAGGCCGAGTTGGCCCGGCGTTCCGTGGAGCCCTCCACGCTCTCGCTGCTCGGCCTGGTGCGGCATCTGGCCGATGTGGAGCGCCGCTGGTTCCGTTGCGTGCTGGCCGGCCAGGACGTGCCGCTCCGCTTCGGCTCGGACACGAACCCCGACGGGGACTTCGACGGCGCCGCGCCCGAACCCGCCGTGATCGCCGCCGCGTGGGAGGCCTGGCGCGCGGAGGTCGCCTTCGCCGACCGCTTCGTCGCCGGGGCCCCCGACCTCGACGTCGAGGGCCACGACGGTTGGCGCGGCGTGGTGTCGCTGCGCTGGGTGCTCGTTCACCTGGTCGAGGAGTACGCCAGGCACAACGGCCACGCCGATCTGCTCCGCGAGCGGATAGACGGCGCGATCGGCGTGTAGGGGCGGCTGCCGCGGACGCCCTCGTACCCGGGCGACCCCGTATCCGACCCGTACACGGGCCGGTGCGCAGCCGCGGGGCGCCACCGGCGATGATCTTTCCATGAGCCTGAGCGAGATCACGTTGATGTCCGACCCGAGGGTGGCCGCCGTACCGGTCAAGGAGTGCGGGGAGCCTCTGGTGGACGTGCGCGTGGGCGGTGCGCTCCTGGTCGACACCCGCGCCAGGGACAGCGAGGACGCTTTCGCCATGCTGCGCGAAGGCGTCCTCGCCCGCCTCCTGCACGCCCAGACGCTGCTGCCCGACGGCCTGCGGCTCCTGTTCGTCGAGGGCTACCGCCCGCCGTGGCTGCAACGCAGCTACTTCGAGGAGTACGAGGGGCAGCTCAGGGCGCTGAATCCCGCCTGGCCCGCCGAGCGCATCCACGCGGCGGCCAGCCGCTACGTCTCCCCGCCGCAGATCGCGCCGCACAGCGCCGGATCCGCCGTCGACCTCACGCTCGCCGACGCGGAGGGCCGCGAACTCGACCTGGGCACCCGGATGAACGCCGACCCGGAGGAGAGCGAGGTCGCCTGCTACACCGACGCCGGCAACATCACCGCCCGGGCACGCCGCAACCGCGAGATCCTGGGCGCGGCCCTGAGGGAAGCCGGCCTGGTCAACTACCCCACCGAGTGGTGGCACTGGTCCTACGGCGACCGCTACTGGGCCCTGGCCACCGGCGCGCCGCACGCCCTGTACGCGGCGGCGGAGCACGGTTCAGTCCGCTGAGGACGGACGTGTCACCAGGCGCGTGACGAGGTCGTGCCACGCGTCCAGCAGGCGGTCGATCGGCAGGGCGCGCTCGACGAGCAGGTGGTGGACGAGGGCGCTATCGATGGAGCCGAGCAGGGTGTGCGCGAGGAGTTCGATGTCGCCCGTGGCGCCCGCCTGGCGCAGCAGCATCGTGACGTGCGTGAGGCGCAGGCGGTTCGCCGGGACGTCGTAGGTGCGCAGGGGGTCGGTCCGGGAGGACAGGATCAGTTCGTGGTGGTCGCGCTCGTGGCGGATGAGCGCGGGGCCGAACGCGTGCAGGCGCTCCAGGGGCGGGGCGTCGGGGCCCAGCGGGGCCGGGCCGGTGAGGAAAGCGGCCTGGAGTTGCTGCTCGCGGTGGTCGAGCAGGGCGACCAGGAGCCCGGTGCGGTCGCCGAAGCGCCGGAAGACGGTGCCCTTGCCGACCCCGGCCGCCGTGGCCACCGCTTCCATGGTCAGTTGCGCGGCCCCGCATCCGGCCATCAGCTGCGAGGCCGCTTCCAGCAGGCGGGTGCGGTTGCGTGCCGCGTCGGCCCTGAGGGGCGGCGGCTCGCCGACCGGAGTGAGGGCGAGCTCAGTCGCCCCGCCCGGTGTGCCGGGCGAGGAGGGGAGGGGCGGGGGAACGGAGCCGGTCATGGGTCAAGCGTAGCGCTGCTAGCGGCTAAGTGGACCGCGGTCCGAATAGGTGGTACAACTTTAAACGGACCCCGGTCCGCTTGATGCGCAACCCGTATCACCCCGCATGACCCATATGTGAGTCCGTCCGCACGTCTCTCTGGAGTTCCGCCATGTCAGTACGCATCCTCGCTCTCGTCGGCAGCCTCCGCGCCGGCTCCCACAACCGCCAGCTCGCCGAGGCCGCCGCCAAGCACGCGCCCTCCGGCGTGGAGATCGAGCTGTTCGAGGGTCTTGCGGACGTGCCCTTCTACAACGAGGACATCGACACCGAGGGCACTCTTCCGGCCGGAGCGGCCCGCCTGCGCGAGGCGGCCGGCAGCGTCGACGCCTTCCTCCTCTTCTCGCCCGAGTACAACGGCACCATGCCCGCCGTCCTCAAGAACGCGATCGACTGGCTGTCCCGCCCCTTCGGCGCCGGTGCGATCTCCGGCAAGCCGGTCGCCGTCGTCGGCACCGCGTTCGGCCAGTACGGCGGCGTGTGGGCGCAGGACGAGGCCCGCAAGGCCGCGGGCCTCGCGGGCGGCGCGGTCCTGGAGGACGTCAAGCTGTCCATCCCCGCCTCCCTGACCCGCTTCGCCGAGCTCCACCCGGCCGACGACACCGAGGTCGTCCAGGGCCTCGCCGAGGTCGTCACCCGCCTCACCGAACAGGCCGCCCCCGCCGCTGCCTGACCCTTGAGCGGGCGCCACAGCCTCCTTAGCAGGGGACGGTAAAACGCTTTCGTGGCCCGTGGCCGGCAGGCTAGCCTGCCGGCACCACGTGATCCCCGCGATCTGCGTGATCCCCGAGGAGCAGGAATCGAGATGCCCGGTCACTGAGCACGCGCTGACGCCTTAGGCCGACACCGGCCTGCCATCGCGTGCTGCCCGCCGACTTCCGCAGGCTTTGGTCGGGGCAGACCGCGTCGCAACTGGGGGCCCACGCCTGCCAGGTGACGCTGCCGCTCATCGCCGTGGTGGCGCTGGACGTCGGCGCCGATTCTGCTGTTCTCGCTCTTCGCCGGCGCGTGGGTGGACCGCAGGCGCGCTCTCGCGCTGGCCGTGGCCCTCTTCCCGCCGGCGCGCCGGGGACATCAGCTGCCGGCCGAGGACGACATGGCCGCCGGGTGACAGGTGTGGTCCTAGATTGGGCCCCATGGAATCGACGTACTCGACCGAAGTGTCCGGGCACGTGAACGCCCCGCGTGCGGCCGTCTACCAGGCGCTCGTGGACGCGGACGCGATCGCGCGCTGGCGCGTGCCGGTCGGCATGAGCAGCCATGTGCACGCCTTCGACGCCCGCGAAGGCGGTCGGTTCCGTGTCTCGCTCACCTACGACGAACCGTCCGGCACCGGCAAGTCGGCCTCGCACACCGACACGTATCACGGCCACTTCGCGAAGCTCGTACCGGACGAGCAGGTGGTGGAGGTGCTCGCCTTCGAGTCCGATGATCC
>NZ_JBNNJZ010000132.1:0-17627 GCF_050270335.1 Streptomyces sp. NPDC059900 | reverse complement strand
AACAAAAACAAACACTTCCCGAAACTGTTGATAATAACAAAACCCCGTACACGATGTCCTCAATCGCCGGACGGGCTGAAAGATTCAGCCCGTCCGGCGATTGAGGACGAACTCGGCGAAGCCGGTGATGGCGGCGCGCATAAAGGCCCTCGCGCCGAGCGAGTTTTCGGGAAGGGGCGGGGTTGGGGACAAGCCCCGCAGGGACCGCCCGAACCTCAGCCCCCCGACCCCGCGAAGTGCTCCCGTACCAAGGTCTGGACGACCCCGAGGTCCTTGGCCACCAGCGCCTCCAGCAGAGCCATGTGCTCCGCCGCGTCAGCGACAAGATCCGCGCGCCGCCCGTGGACGGGACCGCTCACGAGGGGCCACTGGGACCGGCGGTGGAGATCATCCGCCACCTGCACCAGCTGCTGGTTCCCCGAAAGGGCGAGTACCGCCCCGTGAAAAGCGCGGTCCGCCTCCGCGTACCGGGCAAGATCGCCCCCCGCGGCAGCCACCGCACTGGCCTCAGCGAGAGGACGAAGCTCACACCAGCGCGCCGCGGGCACCGTACGGGCCAGCCGCAGCATCACCGGCACCTCGATCAGCGCCCGCACCTCCGCCAGCTCCCCCAGCTCGCGCGCGCTGCGCTCGGTGACCCGGAAGCCGCGGTTCGGCACGACCTCCACCGCCCCCTCGGTCGCCAGCTGCTGCATCGCCTCGCGCACGGGAGTCGCCGAGACCCCGAACCGCTCGCCGAGCGCGGGCGCCGAGTACACCTCGCCCGGCGCGAGCTCGCCCCCGACGAGCGCGGCCCGCAGGGCGTCGAGAATCTGACCGCGGACGGAGTTGCGCTGCACGGCCTTGCGGGGCGCGGGCAGCGACACCTGCCCGTGCGTGTGCTCGCCCCGGACCTGCGGCGACACCGGCGCCTGCGAGCCCCGCGGCTGCTCCGGCACACGGACGGCGAGGCGGTACGCGTCATGCGCTCTGGCCTGCTCCACGAGGTCCACCCCAAGTCCGCTCGGTCCGAAAGGTACGAGAGGCACCATAGGCGGACAGCCCCTCAGTTGAAACCTCGATCATTCCGGGTAAGGTTAGGCTTACCTGTAATCGATCGTGATTCGGTGGTTCCCTCATGCCCGTCCCCACCTTGGCCGAGCGCTCCCCGAGCGCCCTCGCGGACGCCTACGCCCGCCTCGCCGAAGTGTTCCCCGGACTGCGCGTGAGCGAGCTCGGCGACGACGAGCAGGCCCCACAGGGCGGCGGCTGGGTCACCGCCTCCCGGCTCGCGGAGGGCGGGGCCGGTCTCGACGCGTTCCTGGCGTGGGACGAGGCACAGGTACAGAAGGACTACGGCCAGGCAGGACGGCCGGACGTCATCGCCAGCTTCGCCCTGCACCGCTATGCCTGGCCGGCCACGCTGCTGTTCACCGTGCCGTGGTTCCTGCTGCGCAGGGTCCCCCGTTTCCCCGTACAGAACGTCTCGTACGAGCGCACCCTCGGCCGCCTGGCCGTCCGCAGCACGGGCTTCGCCTGCCTGCCCGACGACCCGGCCGCCACACTGCCCGGCGCACACGTCGTACCGGACGAGGAGGCGCTGCGCGCGGAGGTCCGGGGCGCCGTCGCCGAGCACCTGGGACCGCTCCTGGACGCCTTCGGGCCCCGGATGCGGCGCCGCTCGCGCGCCCTGTGGAGCCTGGCCACGGACGAGATCGTCGAGGGGCTCTGGTACATCGCGCACCTCCTGGGCGAGGAGGAGCGCGCCACGGCCGACCTGGAGCGGCTGCTGCCCGGCGCCACCAAGCCGTACGTGGGCACGGCGGGGTTCCGAGAGCTGACGGGTCCCAACGGCGAGTCGCTGCCGACGCGGGACCGCGCGAGCTGCTGCATGTTCTACACGCTGCGCCCCGAGGACACCTGCGTGACGTGCCCGCGCACCTGCGACGCGGACCGCATCGAGCGGCTGAGCGCCGCCGCCGCGGCCTGACCGGAGCCCCGCACCGGACCGAAACCGCAACCCCTCCCCCTTGAACCACCCTTTCGTGTCCGTTTAATCGAACTCAACTCCCAAAGCGCTGCGCTGAGTTCGAGCAAAACGGCGCGCGCCACACCCCTTTGCACCCCCCTTGGCGTTCTCTTGCCCGGAAACCCTTCTGAGGGCCATCGGGATTGGGTCAATATGGCGCCCGAACGCCCTACCGCGACGCAAGGGACCCCAGATGAGACTGACCGACATATCGCTGGACTGGCTGCTTCCGGGCTGCGTCCTGCTCCTGGGCATGCTGGTGGCGGTGGCGGTACTCGCACGCGGCAAGCGCGCCGGCCAGAAGGCGGCCGCCGGTGCCACCGGCGACGACTCATGGGAACGCAGCGAGGAGCGCCGCAGGCGCAAGGAGGCCATCTACGGATCGGCCTCGTACGTTCTGTTGTTCTGCTGTGCGGCGGTCGCCGCCGCACTCTCCTTCCACGGTCTGGTCGGCTTCGGCCGGCAGAACCTCAACCTCACCGGCGGCTGGGAGTACCTGGTCCCGTTCGGGCTCGACGGCGCGGCGATGTTCTGCTCCGTGCTCGCCGTGCGCGAGGCCAGCCACGGCGACGCGGCCCTCGGCTCGCGGCTCCTGGTGTGGACGTTCGCGGGAGCGGCCGCCTGGTTCAACTGGGTGCACGCGCCCAGGGGCCTGGGCCACGCGGGTGCCCCGCAGTTCTTCGCCGGGATGTCGCTGTCGGCCGCGGTGCTCTTCGACCGCGCGCTGAAGCAGACACGCCGTGCGGCGCTGCGTGAGCAGGGTCTGGTGCCGCGGCCGTTGCCGCAGATCCGGATCGTGCGGTGGCTGCGTGCCCCGCGGGAGACCTTCGGCGCCTGGTCGCTGATGCTCCTCGAAGGCGTCCGCAGCCTGGACGAGGCGGTCGAGGAGGTCCGCGAGGACCGGCGTGAGAAGGAGCAGAACCGGACCCGCAGGCGGGACCGGGAGAAGCTGGAGCGTGCACAGCTCAAGGCGATCAGCAGGGGCCATCGCGGCCTTCCGACTCGCGGCGGTGCACGGCAGGTCGACCTGCCGGCCGTCGCCCCGGCCGGGGGGTCCGCGCAAGTCACCGCGGACCCTGCCATAGCAACGCAGGAACAGCTGCCGCTGCGCTCCCGTCCCTCCCTCCAGGCCGTGAAGAACGGCTCTGAACCCGTCACCGTCGACCTCACCGCCGAGGACGACACCCAGACGCTGCCACGGCTCGACTCCCTTGAGCAGAAGCTCAAGGATCTGGAGCAACAGTTCGGCTGATGTCAGCAGCGCAGGACGGGATGCGGTCGGCGGTCCGGCTCAGGCCGGGCCGCCGTCCAGTTCGAACCACACCGCCTTTCCGACCCCGTGCGCCCGCACGCCCCACGCGTCGGAGAGGGACTGCACGAGCATCAGTCCCCGGCCGTGCGTACTGTCGTCGGCGTTCGGCACGCTCAGTTTCGGGCGGCGCCCGACGAAGTCCCTGACCTCGACCCGCAGCCTGCCCGGCCGCAGGGTCGCCGTCAGGATGGCGTCACGGTCGGTGTGCACCAGTGCGTTCGTGACCAGTTCGCTGGTCAGCAGTTCCGCTATCTCGGATTCTCCAGGCCTCCCCCAGGACCGGAGCAGTTCGCGCAGCGCTCCCCTGACTTCGGGAACCGCGCGCAGGTCGGATCGCCCCAATCTGCGCCGGAGCTGAGCCCGGTCGGACTCGTCCGGCTTGTCGTCGGTCGGCTCATCCCTTGCGTTCGGCGAGGAGGTCCCGAGATGAAGGGGACCGCCCCCTCTTACTTGCCTTGTCATGATCCCCGCCCACAAAAAGAGTCAATTCCTCCCTGCTCGAACACGTTCACGGAATGCATGCCCCACCCCGTTGGCGGCACTCATGTCCATTCCTCAACCATTGGGGCGGGTGCACCCCGGCCAGTCGGGGAAGTGAAGCCGGTGGACCGTTTCTGCTTCACCCCGAGGAGCCGCCGTGCACGACGACCGACTGCTGGTGGAGGGACGCCTGGAGCGCGCCCTGCGGCAGTTCATCCGCCCCGCCCAGTACACGGACCGTGTGCCGCTCGCCCTCTCCGTCTGGCACGCGCCGGGTGAACCCGTCCCCGTCGCCGAGGCCCTCGACGCCTCGTACGCGCCCTTCGAGGCGGGCACGGCCTGGGGAAAACCCTGGTCAACCAGTTGGTTCCGGCTGCGCGGCCAGGTGCCCGACGCCTGGCGCGGGCGGCATGTCGAGGTGGTCATCGACCCCGGCTTCACCGGCGAGGGGCCCGGCTTCCAGGCGGAGGGTCTGGTGTACGACGCGTCGGGCATCCCCATCAAGGGCATTCACCCCCGCAACCGGCACATTCCGGTGGCAGCTGCCGCGCAGGGCGGTGAGCCGGTGCACCTCCTCCTGGAGGCTGCGGCCAATCCGACCGTTCTGCACGACTTCGAACCGACACCCCTGGGCGACGTACTGACCGCCGGTGATGGCCCCATCTACCGATTCGCGTCTGCCGACGTCGCCGTACTGGACGAGGACGTCTGGCAGTTGACCCTGGACATCGAGGTCCTCTCCGAGCTCATGTATGAACTGGACGCCGCCCGTCCGCGGCGCCACGAGATTCTGCGCGCCCTGGAGCGAGCGCTCGACGCACTCGATCTGCACGACGTGCCGGGCACGGCGGCAGCGGCCCGCGCCGAGCTCGCGGAGGTCCTCGCGAGCCCCGCACACGCCAGCGCGCACCGGGTCTCGGCCACCGGGCACGCCCATATCGACTCGGCGTGGCTGTGGCCGCTGCGCGAGACGGTGCGCAAGGCGTCGCGCACCTTTGCCAATGTGACGGCTCTCGCAAAGGACTATCCCGAGCTGGTCTTCGCCTGTTCGCAGGCCCAGCAGTACGCCTGGGTCAAGGAGCACCAGCCGCACATCTGGGAGCGCATCAAGAAGGCCGTCGCCGACGGAACATGGGCGCCGGTGGGCTCCATGTGGGTCGAGTCGGACGCCAACATGCCGGGCGGCGAGGCCCTCGCCCGGCAGATCACGCACGGGATGCGGTTCTTCCGCGAGGAGCTGGGAGTGGAGACGGAGGAGATCTGGCTGCCGGACTCCTTCGGCTACACGGCGGCCTTCCCGCAGCTGGCGAAGCTCGCGGGCGTCCGCTGGTTCCTCACGCAGAAGCTGAGCTGGAACCAGTCCAACAAGATGCCGCACCACACCTTCTGGTGGGAGGGCATCGACGGCACCCGCGTCTTCACGCACTTCCCTCCGGTGGACACCTACAACTCCCAGTTCCACGGCGCCGAACTCGCTCACGCGGAGAAGAACTTCACCGAAAAGGGCCGCGCGTCCCACTCCCTGGTCCCGTTCGGCTGGGGCGACGGCGGTGGCGGCCCGACGCGCGAAATGCTGGAGAAGGCGCGTCGGCTACGGTCCCTCGAGGGTTCGCCACGGGTCGAGATCGTCAAGCCGTCGAAGTTCTTCGCCGCCGCCGAGGAGGAGTACGGGGCCAAGGCCCCCGTCTGGTCCGGCGAGCTCTATCTGGAGCTGCACCGCGCCACGTACACCTCGCAGGCCGCCACCAAGCGCGGCAACCGCCGCACCGAACACGCGCTGCGCGAGGCCGAGTTGTGGTGCACGGCCGCGGCGGTGCGCGATCCCGCGTACGTCTACCCCTACGCGACCCTCGACCGGCTGTGGAAGACCGTGCTCCTGCACCAGTTCCACGACATCCTGCCGGGCTCGTCGATCGCCTGGGTGCACCGCGAGGCCCGCGACACGTACGCGCGCGTGCTCGCCGAGCTCGACGAGGTCACCGCGGCGGCGATCCGATCCCTGGGTCCCGGCGGGCCCGCCGCGCTCAACGCGTCGCCGTACGCGCGCAGCGAGGTCGTCACGGCCGACGACGGCTCTCTGGTGCACGTCCATGTCCCGGCCCTGGGGAGCAAGAGCCTGGACGAGGCCGCCTCGTACACGCGGGAGACCGGGGCGACCGCGCTGCTCGCCGACGGCGAGATCCAGTTGCTGAACGAGCATCTGCGCGTGGCCATCGACACGGACGGCCTGCTGACCTCCGTGCACGACATCGACGCGCAGCGCGAGGTCCTGTCCCCCGGTTCGCGCGGCAACCTCCTCCAGCTGCATCCGGACCACCCCACGCACTACGACGCATGGGACCTCGACAAGCACTACCGCAACACGCACACCGACCTGACGGACGCCGAGTCCGTGGAGCTGGTCGAGGACGGGCCGCTGCGCGTCGCCGTCCGTGTGGTGCGGGCCTTCGGGAACTCGCGGATCACCCAGGAGATCCGGCTCGCGGCGGGCAGCCGCCGTATCGACGTCGTCACGGAGGTCGACTGGCGCGAGTCGGAGAAGGTGCTCAAGGCCGCCTTCCCGCTGGACGTGCACGCCGAACGGTCCGCCGCCGAGATCCAGTTCGGGCACGTGCACCGCTCCACGCACGCCAACACCGGCTGGGACGCGGCCCGTTTCGAGATCTGCGCGCATCGCTGGCTGCGGGTGGCCGAGGAGGCGTACGGCGTGGCGGTGCTCAACGACTCGACGTACGGCCATGACGTGACGCGCGCGCCGCACGGCGAGGGGCTCGGCACCACCGTGCGGCTCACGCTGCTGCGCGCCCCGCACAGCCCGGACCCCCAGACGGATCTGGGCGTGCACCGGTTCACGTACGCGCTGCTTCCCGGCGCGACGACGGGCGACGCGGTCGCGGAGGGGCTCGCGCTCAACCTGCCGCTGCGGGTGGCCGACGCGCCCGTGCTGCCCTCCTTGGTGAGCGTCGACAACCCGGCGGTGACCGTGGAGTCGGTGAAGCTCGCGGACGACGGCAGCGGCGATGTCGTGGTGCGGCTCTACGAATCGCGCGGCGGGCGCGCGGCGGCCGTGCTCACCACGTCGTTCGCGGTGCGCACGGCCGAGGTGACCGACCTTCTGGAGCGTCCGCTGGAGGCGGCCCACACCGACGGCGAGGGTCTCGTGCTCGCGCTGCGTCCGTTCCAGATCCTGACGCTCAGGCTGCGACCGGCCTGAGCGGCCCGGGCAGCCGGGCGGCCTGATCCGCCGTCAGGGGCGTGGCACGTTCCGCAGGTTGGAGCGTGCCATCTGGAGCATGCGGCCGACCCCGCCGTCCAGGACGATCTTGCTGGCGGAGAGCGCGAAGCCGGTCACCATCTCGGAGCTGATCTTGGGCGGGATGGAGAGGGCGTTCGGGTCCGTGACGATGTCGACGAGGGCGGGGCCCTTGTGCGCGAAGGCGTCCTTCAGGGCGCCGACGAGCTGCTTGGGCTTCTCGACGCGCACTCCGTAGGCACCGGCGGCGCGGGCCACTGCGGCGAAGTCGGGGTTGTGGTTGGCCGTGCCGAACGACGGGAGCCCGGCCACCAGCATCTCCAACTCGACCATGCCCAGGGCGGAGTTGTTGAAGAGGACGACCTTCACCGGCAGGTCGTACTGGACGAGGGTGAGGAAGTCGCCCATCAGCATGGAGAATCCGCCGTCGCCCGACATCGAGACGACCTGCCGTTTGCGGTCGGTGAACTGGGCGCCGATCGCCTGCGGCAGGGCGTTGGCCATCGAGCCGTGGCTGAAGGAGCCGATGATGCGGCGCTTGCCGTTCGGGGAGATGTAGCGGGCGGCCCAGACGTTGCACATGCCCGTGTCGACGGTGAACACCGCGTCTTCGGCGGCGAGTTCGTCGACCACGGACGCCACGTACTCGGGGTGGATCGGGATGTGCTTGTCGACCTTGCGCGTATAGGCCTTGACGACGCCTTCGAGCGCGTCCGCGTGCTTCTTGAGCATCTTGTCGAGGAACTTGCGGCTCGTCTTGGGCGTGACGCGCGGGGTGAGACAGCGCAGGGTCTCGCGCACGTCGCCCCAGACGGCGAGGTCCAGCTTGGAGCGGCGGCCGAGGCGTTCGGGGCGCACGTCGACCTGGGCGATCTTCACGTCGTCGGGCAGGAAGGCGTTGTACGGGAAGTCGGTGCCGAGCAGGATGAGCAGATCGCACTCGTGGGTGGCCTCGTACGCGGCGCCGTAGCCGAGCAGACCGCTCATGCCGACGTCGTACGGGTTGTCGTACTGGATCCATTCCTTGCCGCGCAGGGCGTGGCCCACCGGCGACTTGATCTTCTCGGCGAACTCCATGACCTCGGCGTGCGCACCCGCCGTGCCGCTGCCGCAGAAGAGGGTGACCCGGTCGGCCTCGTCGATCATCGCGGCGAGCTTGTCGATCTCCGCGTCGCCCGGCCGCACGGAGGGGCGCGAGGTGACGAGGGCGGTCTCGACGGCCTTCTCCGGGGCCGGCTCGTCGGCGATGTCCCCCGGCAGGGTGACGACGCTGACGCCGGACTGCCCGATCGCGTGCTGGATGGCGCTCTGGAGCAGGCGCGGCATCTGCTTCGGGCTGGAGATCATCTCGCTGTAGTGGCTGCACTCCTGGAAGAGCCGGTCGGGGTGGGTCTCCTGGAAGAAGGAGAGCCCGATCTCGCTCGACGGGATGTGCGAGGCGAGGGCGAGGACGGGCGCCATGGAGCGGTGGGCGTCGTAGAGGCCGTTGATCAGGTGGAGGTTGCCGGGGCCGCAGGAACCGGCGCAGACGGCGAGGCTGCCGGTGATCTGCGCCTCGGCACCGGCCGCGAAGGCGGCGGTCTCCTCGTGCCTGACCTGCACCCAGTCGATGCCCTTGGTGCGCCTGATCGCGTCCACGACCGGGTTGAGGCTGTCGCCCACGACTCCGTACATGCGGCGCACACCGGCGCGGTGGAGGATGTCGACGAACTGTTCGGCGACGTTCTGCTTGGCCATGGCTTCACGAACCCTTCAGTCCCCTTGATTCTCTTGGGGTCCATGAAGTCACAGTGAGGGCGCTCACGCCTCCCAAACGGCGGCTGCCGTTCGGTCGTCCGCGTACCCCTTCACCCGGACCTGGATGTCCGCGAGGAAGGGGACGAGGCCCGGCGGGCCGCTCTTGGCCCACCGCTGCGTGAGGTGCGCGGCGAACTCGGGCTCGCCGCTCAGGGGCTCGGCGAGGCCGCCGCTGCAGAGCAGCAGGGCATCACCCGGGCGGGCTACGGAGGCACGGAAGCGGAAGGGCTCGCGCGGCGGGGGCTCGGGGGCGGGCTCGTACGGGCTCGGGGGCGTGATGATCCCCATGTCCATGGTGAGCCGGTCGCCCTCCGGGGTCTGCGGCGGCACGGACCCGAACCCCACCACGGGCGGCCCGGTGTCGCCCGCGGTGTCGCTGACGCGCGGTTCGATGTCCTGGAAGGCGCCGTCCCGCAGCCGGAAGAGCCCGCCGCTCCCGACGCCGAAGAAGACGCGGGTGCGGCATTCGGGGTCGGCGGGCAGGAGCAGGCAGCGCAGGGACGCGGCGTACTCCTCGGGCTCGATGCCCAGGTCGGCGGCGTGCGCGCGGAGCTTGCCGAGGCTGCGGTCGGTGAGCCGGTGCAGGCCGCTCTTGAGGTCCCCGCGCCGCCCGGCCCGGATGTCCTCGGACAGCCGCTGATGGCTGCGGCCCACGGCCCGCCCGATCCAGGCGCAGGCCTCGGCGGCGGCGCGATGGGCTCCCGGGGTGGCCCGCGCGCCGGTGGCCATCGCCACCAGGACGAGAGCGCTGTCCCCCGTCCCGAACCGCGCGGTGAGCAGCGAGTCCCGCCGTGGCTCGCCCCGGTAGCGCGCGGAGTCCCCGCGCACGGAGACGGCCCGCAGCGTGGAGGTGCCGTACCGGGCGCCGTCGAGCACGGTGTCGGCGACCAGATCGCCGAGGTCATCGGGGTCGGCGGCGGGCAGGACGGTGGGCTCGGCGTCGTAGGTGGGCGGGCCGTCGCCCACGTACGGGACGGCGTCCGCGGGTGCCGGCGTGACGGTCGGCTCCGGGGCCGGGGCGGGCGCCTGCGGGTCCGGGACCGCGGATTCCTCGGGCGCACGGGGCGCGGGGACGGCGGTCGTGCGGCTCGGGTCACCGGAGGGCTTGGCGGGCCCCGCCGGGAAAGTGACCGGCCCGGCGGGCGCGGCGGCGGGCTCCCAGGGGGCGGCCGCCGGGCGGAAGCGGGCGGCGGCGGGCGGCTCGTGGGCCGGCGCCGGTGGCTCGCGCGGCGGGAACGGCTCCCTCGGCGCGGATTCGACGTCACCCCCGGGCGCCGGGGCGGTGGGCTCCCGCGGGGCGGTGGGCGAAGGCCGGTGGGCAGGCGCCGGTCCGGGCGGCGCCGGTGGCACGCGCGGCGCGGGGCCGGCGTCACCCGGAGCTGCGGGGGCGGAGGGCTCGCGCGGGGCGGGGTAAGCATCACCCGGAACCGCCGGGGCGGAGGGCTCGCGCGGCGCGGAGTATGCATCACCCGGAACCGCCGGGGCGGTGGGCTCCTGCGGCGCGGGGTAAGCATCAGCCGGAGCTGCGGGGGCGGACGGCTCCCGCGGGGCGGGGTAAGCATCACCCGGAACCGCCGGAGCGGACGGCTCCCGCGGGGCGGTGGGCGCAGACTCGTACGCCGGTGGCGGTCCGGGCGGCGTAGACGGCTCGCGCGGCGCGGGGTAAGCGTCACCCGGAGCCGCGGGGGCGGACGGCTCCCGCGGGGCGGTGGGCGCAGACTCGTACGCCGGTGGCGGTCCGGGCGGCGTAGATGGCTCGTGCGGTGCGGGGGCCGGCGTCCGCGGTGAGGGGTTCCTCGTGGCGCCCGGCGCGCCCCGCCGGTCCGTGAAATCCGGGGGCAGCGGCTCCGGGTCGGGGAAGCGGCCGGGGAGCGGGGCCGTCTCTTCCGCGCCCCCGCCCGCGGGAGAGGGCTCAGCCACGCCTTCGCCCGCCGCCGCGGAAACCGCCGAGGCGAACCTGTCGTCGAGGCTGTCGGCCACCTCGGCGGGACCTGTGTCATGAGCGGAGTCGTCGTACAGCTGACCCCACCAGTCGTCCTCCTGGCCGGAGGCCCCGTCGTGCCTCTCCCCCTGCTGGCTCATGCCCCTATTGTCCACCGCAAAGGCCGTACGAAAACGGTGCATCCGGAAATTCCGGCCGCCGGAAGAGTGATGCAAGGCCGCCGGGCGGGCCCACCCCCCACGGGAGGACCGCCCGGCGGTGTCTGTGTGTTTATCGCACGTCGTAGGCGCGGGCCACTGTCTGAGTGACGGAACTTCCGTTCGCATCCGTCAGTCGCGTCCTGAGCCAGACCTGCTTCCCCGAGGCGCCCGCATGATGCACGGTGGCGGTCCACTTCCCCTTGGCGGCGGACGTCTTCGCCTCGGTCCAGGTCTTGCCCTCGTCGTACGAGTAGGACAGCGCCGCCGACTTGAGCGCGCCGGGCTTGTAGCCGGCGTGCCCGGTCGCCGTAAGCCCGATCCGCTGGCCGTCCTTCGCGGCCAGGGTCTTCATGCCGTCCTCCGGCAGGTCGTAGCGCGGGAACAGCATCGGGATCCCCTGCGAGTACGCCTCCTCGTCGAGGTGCGAGCGGAACCCCCACGTGGTCTGCGTCTCCACGGACCGGTTCCAGACCTTCGAGCCGATCTTCCGGGTGCTCAGGGTGAGTTCGTACGCGGAGTCCTCCGCGGGCACGGAGAAGACCCCGGACGGCCAGCCGGACTCACCGACGACCTCGCCGTTCCGCTCCAGCCGGACACTGCCGATGTCACCGAACCCGCCCTGGATTCCGGCATGTTCGCTGTCGCCCCAGAATCCCGGTGCGACACCGATCAGATTGCCCTGCCTCTCCCCGGCGAGCGCGAGCCCGCCTTCGGCATCACGCGGCGCCGCGGGGGTCAGCACTCCCTCGTACCACTTCTCGGCACGCCGCTCCCCCTTCTCGTACGTCCGCACCGGGTCGATCATGAACTCCCCGAACGGGAAGCTGCTGGACACCTGGTGGCCCCAGCCTGTCGTGCCCGCCGAGTAGTACTCGGTGCGCTTGCCGGGGGCCGGGACCGACTCGATGTCGGCGAAGTAGACCTCGAGGCCCGAGGGGCGGACGGCGGACGGCAGGTCCACGTAGTCCGTGGCGGTGCCCATCGCG
Organism: Streptomyces sp. NPDC059900; assembly: GCF_050270335.1. Classification (NCBI taxonomy): domain Bacteria; kingdom Bacillati; phylum Actinomycetota; class Actinomycetes; order Kitasatosporales; family Streptomycetaceae; genus Streptomyces; species Streptomyces sp. NPDC059900. The sequence continues at coordinate 5,649 of NZ_JBNNJZ010000132.1, read as the reverse complement.
CGGTACTCCGCCTCGTTCGCGGCGAGGTCCTTGTCCCGCACCCGGTAGGTGCGGTCGTCGCGGATCTGGCCGGTCTCGGGGAAGGCGAGGTTGTAGACGTAAGGGCTCTTGGCCGTGCCCTTCCACTTCAACTCGACCCTTCCGCTGCCCAGTTGAGCGAGCAGTGAAGCCGCCTCGCCCGGCTGGATGCCGAGGACAGGGAGCGGGGAGCCGTTCAGGCCGACCGAGGGGTACCAGCGGCCCGGCGCCGTGCGGTGGGCGATGACGGCGACCGCGCCGGCTTCCTTAGCGTCCCTGGCGATGCTGGCGGCACCACCGCCGTCCGGCATCTTGACGAGGGTGATCTTGCCCTTGACCCCGGCGGCCGCCAGCTCGTCCGGGCTGCCCGACTTGGCGTCCACGAGAGCCGCTCTGCCCTTGCCGTCGAGGTTGGCCGAGCCGGTGGACGCGGTCATGGGGTGCAGTGACTTGCCGCCCACGACAGCGAGTTCGGAGAGCAGGGGTGCCGCCGCACGCCAGTAGCTGCCGGACTCGAAGGTGCCGTCGGTGGCCTTGCCCTCCACGGACTGGTAGAAGCCGCGGATGCTGCGCGGGCCAGCAGCCGTGCCCGCGTGCAGCCAGTGATCGGCGCCCCAGGTGCGGGCGAAACCGAGGGTGGCGCCGCGCACTTCGGATTCCTTGTCCGTCTTCACGGTGAGGCGGTGCGCCGTGCGGGCGTCGAGCGTGACGGTCATGTCCTTCTTGACCTCGACCTGGGGCCGGGCCAGGTGCGTGAGCGAGTCGGTCAGCGTGCCGCCGTCCGCGTCGGGCGTCGCGACGAAGCCGGTCAGGAAGTAGGCGCCGGGGCGCACTTGGTACGTCTGGTCGTTCGCGCCCTCGTTGAAGCGCCGCTCACCGCTGGCGTCGTCGGTGCCGATGAGGTCGACGGACGAGGGGCCCGCGGCGGGCTTTCCGGCGCGGTCGACGAGCTTCACGCGGAGGCTGACGGTCTTCGGTTGCACGTACAGGGAGAAGGGCGTGGAGACGGCGACGCCCCCGTCGGCCTTCGCCAGGACGCGGCCGGTCACGTCGCCGTACTGGGCGCGCTCAAGGTCGGCATGCGGGTCCAGCTTGAGCGGGACCTCGACCGTGGCACCGGCCGGGACCTTCACGGAGCGTTCGCCGAGCTCGGCGATGCCCGAGCGCACGGCAGAACCGTCGTTGCCGGTGACACCCTGGACGGACAGCTTCAACTCCACCGTCTTGCCGGTGGTGTTGGTGTAAGGAACGTCGACCGTCGTACGGTCCGAGTCGTCCTGCGGCCAGCCGAAGCTGCCGCCCTGCACGGCCGGGGAGCCGAGCACCTTCTGGTCGACGGCCGCCTTCACGTCGAGCCGCCCGCCGCCGGTCTCGGTCACGTCACCGGGGATGCCGCTGTCCGCCGACGACACGAGGGCCGACTTGATCTGCTGCGCGTTCCACTCCGGGTGGCGCTGCTTGACCAGGGCGGCGGCGCCCGCGACGTGCGGGGCGGCCATCGACGTACCGCTCATGGACTGGTAGGCGTAGACGCCCCTGCCGCCCGCAGCGGCGGCGGAGATACCGACTCCGGGCGCGGCGATCTCCGGCTTGAGGGTGTGCGAGCCGTACGCGGGCCCCCGGCTGGAGAAGGAGGCCGTCGAGTCGTCGCGGTCGACGGCGCCGACGGTCAGGACGCCGGGCGCGCAGCCGGGCGAGGACACGGAGTTGAGGCCGGGCCCCGTATTTCCGGCGGCCAGGACGAAGAGGGTGTTCGTGCTCGACTGCGCGAGTTCCTGCGTGGCGGTGCTCATCGGGTCCGTGCAGTCGGTCCGTGCCGGGTTGCCCAGGCTCATGGAGACGACGTCGGCCTTCTAGTCGACGGCCCACTGCATGCCCGCGATGATCCACGAAGTGGCGCCGGAGCCGCTGTCATTGAGGACCTTGCCGTGCAGCAGTCCGGCGCCGGGCGCCACGCCCTTCTTCTTGCCGCCGCTCGCCGCGCCGGTGCCGCCGACGGTGGAGGTGGTGTGGGTGCCGTGGCCCTGGCGGTCCTCGTTGCCCGGGGAGTCGGTGAAGTTCTTCGTCGCGCCGATGCGGCCCTTCAGGTCGGGGTGTTCGGCGTCGGCGCCGGTGTCGAGCACGGCGACCTTGGTGCCCTTGCCGTCGTAGCCCGCGGCCCAGGCCTCGGGGGCGTGCACCTGCTTCGTCGACCGGTCGAGGGTGGCCTCGACCTTGGCGTCGAGCCAGAGCTTCGTCAGGTCGGACGCTGCACGGGACTTCGGCGATGTGATGTCCGCCCAGAAGTCGGCGGCCTTCTTCTTGTCGGCCTTCAGCGCGACGCCGTCGACGGGTTCGAGCACGAGTCCCCGCTCGGCGCCGCGCGGAGCGGCGGGCACCTTGCGCGCGACGTCGACGGACTTGTCGTACACGGCGATCAGGGGAAGCTGCTCGGCGTGCGCGTCGTCGTAGCCCTGGCGGACGAGCCCGGTGACATTGAAGAGTTCCTCGTCGGCCTTGCCCGCGGCGATCGCGTGGACGGCGCCCTCGGGGTAGACGTACAGGTCCTTGCCCGATTGCCTGGTCTGGATGAGCGGCACCGTGCCGTCGGCGCCGGGCAGCGCGGTCGCGCCCGCACGGTCCTTGCCGTCGCTCGTCACGAGGATGCGGTCGCCGGTGACGAGGGTGACCACGGAGCTCCCCTCGCCCCGCGGGGCACCTCCCACCAGCGGACTCGTGTCCGCGGCCGGCGTGCGCGGCTCGGCCGTGGACGGGACGGCCGCGGTGACGGCCAGGACGGCGGCGGACGCCGCCACCAAGGCCGTACGCGATATCGGGCGCATCGCTCTCCCCAGGGTTGTCGGGCATGCGGAACCACAGCCGAAATCCGACCAAAGGGCGTATTCGCGGCTGCCGTTGGTGCTGCGGTGGCGTCACCTTGGCAGAGAGACGGGGGGTGCGGGGATGATGTCCGGGGGCGGGTTTACGCCGTGGCTCTTTTCCGCCAGGGCGCCGTCGGAACGCATCCCGGGGAGGACGTCGCCGCATGCTGGCCGCGATAGGACTGGACGAGACGCACGAATCGGCGTACCGCGCGCTCGTGGCGGTGGGCGCCGCCGACGTGCCCGATCTCGCGCGGCGGCTCTCGCTGGGCGAGCCGGAGACGGTACGTGCGCTGCGCCGCCTGGAGCTGGCAGGACTCGCGGCCCAGGCGTCCGGCAAGGCGGGCCGGTGGGTGGCGGCTCCGCCGGGGGTCGCGCTCGGCGCGCTCCTGACCCAGCAGCGGCACGAACTGGAGAAGGCGGAGCTCGCGGCGAAGCTGCTCGCCGAGGAGTACCGCGCGCAGGCCGCCGAGCCCGCGGTGCACGACCTGGTCGAGGTGGTCACCGGCGCCGGCGCGGTCTCGCAGCGCTTCCTCCAGCTCCAGCTGGGCGCGAGCACCGAGGTGTGCGCCCTGGTGACCGGCAACCCCGTGGCGATCACCGGCATGGAGAACAACGCCGAGGAGCAGGCCGCGGGCCGGGGCGTCAGCTATCGCGTGGTGGTCGAGCGCTCCGTGCTCGCGCTCCCCACCGGCCTCCTGGAACTGGCGACGGCGATCGGCCGCAACGAACAGGTCCGCGTCGTGGACCGCGTCCCGACGAAGCTGGTGATCGCCGACGGCTCCCTCGCGATGGTGCCGCTGACCTCGCGCAGGGCGGAGCCCGCCGCGCTCGTGGTGCACGCGAGCGGCCTGCTCGAATCCCTGTCCGGGCTCTTCGAGGCGGTGTGGCGCGACGCGCTGCCGCTGCGGCTCGGCGAGAGCGGCCGCTCGGTCACCGAGGACGCCCCCGACGGGCCGGACGGCGCGGACCTGGAGATCCTTTCGCTGCTTCTCGCGGGCCTGACGGACGCAAGCGTGGCCAAACAGCTCGACCTGGGCCTGCGGACGGTGCAGCGTCGGGTCAAGCGCCTGATGGAGCTGACGGGCGTGACGACGCGGCTGCAACTGGGGTGGCACGCGTACGAGCGGGGCTGGGTGGCGCGCTGACCCCGCCGCGTCCTGGCAGGGCGGGGCCCGTCCCGGCACCGCCGGGGCTGACGCGCGACCTGCGGTTTTGCCCCGGTTCCGGCACCCTTGACAGATGGGAGCCTGGGAACTCCTGCTGGTCGGAGTGGTGCTGCTGCTCGGTATCGGCGGAGTGCTTGTGCCCGGTGTGCCGGGGCCGTGGCTGGTGTGGGCCGCGGTGCTGTGGTGGGCGCTGCAGGACCCGGAGCCGCTGTCCTGGTGGGTCCTGGTCGGCGCGTCCGTCGTGCTGCTCATGGCGCAGGGCGCCCGCTGGCTGCTGCCTCCGCGACGCCTCCGGGAGAGCGGCGCCACGCGCCGGACGGCCGTGTACGCGGGGGCCGGGGCCCTGGTGGGGTTCTGCGTGTTGCCGGTGATCGGGTCGCTGCCGGGTTTCATCGGAGGGATCTACCTGGCCGAGCGGCTGCGGCTGGGCAGGCACGGGGAGGCGGCGGCGGCGACGCGGACGGCCATGCGGGCGGGCGGCTGGAGCGTCCTGACGGAACTGTTCGCGTGCCTGCTGATCGCGGGGGCGTGGCTGGGGGCCGTGATCTGGGGTTGAGCCATCGGATCTTTCCCGACTCATTGACGTAATGGCGCACCCTCTCTAGCTTTCAGCGAGGTAAAGCTCCGATGACTCGCTGGCTCGACTTGCCCGACTGACTGTCTCGACGTGCGGTCCGACTCGACTTGCAACCTGGGGAGACGCGATGCCAAGACCGTCCAGAAGAACCGTGCTCGCCACCGGATCGGCGGTCGGCGGCGCGCTGCTGGCCGGCGGCCTGCCCGCACAGGCCACCGCCGCGCCGGGCGGAGCCACCGCCGCGCCCCGCGGCACGGTGGACGTCAGCACACCCGGCGACCCCTGGCGCGCCGTCCTCGACGACGCCGACCTGATCTGGCAGAAGCTGCCGAAGACCTGGTACGAGGGCCCCTACCTCGGCAACGGCTTCCTCGGCTCGGGCATCTACGCCGAACCCGGCACGCAGCCGGACGGCGGCCCCACGGCCCTGCGCTTCAACATCCAGCACTCCGAGGTACAGGACCACCGCCCCGAGTTCGGCTCCCTCTTCGGCCTGGCACGCCTGCCGATCGGCCACTTCACCCTGGAGCCCGTCGGCAGGATCACCGGCATCGACTGGCGCCTGCGGCTGCGCGACGCCGAACTGACCGGCACGCTCACCACGGACAAGGGCACCCTCAGGCTCCGCGCGCAGGTGCACAACACGCGCTCCGTCCTGGCCGTCGAGGTCACTGCCAGCGCGGGCGAGCGCGGCTTCCGCTGGGTGTTCCACCCCGCGGAGGCGATCAGCCCGCGCGCCGCCTTCAAACCGCTGCCGGAGGGGTACGGGGGCAACCCGCCCGCCGAGGTCGGGGAGCACGACGGCGTGACGGCCGCCGTACAGCCGCTGCTCGCCGGCGGGCAGCACGTCACCGCGTGGCGGGAGCGGACGCGGGGCGGGGCGCGGACGCTGTACGTGCATGTGGCGCACTCGCATCCGAAGGCCACGGCCCGCGACCGTGCGGTGCGCGCGGTGCAAAGCGCGGCGGCCCTCTCGTACGACGGGCTCGCGGCATCGCACAGGGCGTGGTGGCACGCGTACTAC
>NZ_JBNNJZ010000131.1:0-17656 GCF_050270335.1 Streptomyces sp. NPDC059900 | reverse complement strand
ATCGAACAGCGCACGAACACCCTGATCGCGCTGGTGGTGGGTGCGCAGGCCGTGTACATCGTCGGGGATGACGGCCTCGCGGCTTTGGTAACGGAGATCTGGGAGCCGTGCGGGATTCTCGGCGGCGCCATGTATGTACTGGCCAGGTGGCTGCGCCGAGTGCGTGGCATCGAACTGACTGCAGTCCGCAGTGAACCGCCGCCGGGCGAGTAGTACTTGCTTCAAGGCAGGGCCCCAACCCGAACCAGGATTGAGGCTTTGCACTGTCAACGCCCGCCGACTTCCCCGTCGTCCTCGTTGCCGGCGAGCGTCCCGACCACTCCGCTCTCGCCGCGGTTGAGGCAGTCGATGACGGTGGAACGCAGAGCCATGCCCCAAGATCTGTCACGCTTGACCTCGGCCGCAAGGCCAAGTTAGCGGGGATAGCCGGGTGTCGGGCACTCACAAGGCATCGCCGCCTGCGCCCACGACGGCCCTGGGAGAGGCTGATGACTGGTCAGGTTAGCGCCACCTATCGGCCCGGCAGTCGGGAGCCGGGCGTCGTCGAACTGAGCGCCGAGTTCGGCATCGCTGCGTCGACGGCGCAGAAGGCCCCGGCGCACCTCCGCGACACGGGCGAGGTGCACACCGAGCTGGGCTTGGGCACGTTCGTCGGCGACTCGAAGTAGGCCGGCTAACGCCGACCGGTCCGAAGATCGGCCAGTGCTGTCGGCTCCTGACGCTAACCTGATGTGTGTTGACGCAGTGTCACTTGGCGCGAGCGGGGCGGGGAGTAATGGCAGGGAAGGCAAACGCGGGGAACGTCCTTAACCCCCTAAATGGCGGGATCGCCTCCGAGATCGCGGTCATCATCGGGACGCAGGTGGCCTGGGAGCTGGGAAAGGTCGCAGTCACGAGCCTGCGGCGAATCATCCGGCAACCCTGGGTTGAGCAGGAGGTCGAGCGGGTCGACAACATTCAAACTGTCTTTGTTGCTCAGCCCAAGGAACTTGCCAAGAAGCGGCAAGCCTTCCACTTCGACTTCCTGAATCACACGCTGAAGCAGTCCGAGTGGACCCTCGGCCTGAGCATGGCATTCATGTCGGGCGGCGCGTTGATCGTCCTGACGGGGGCAGCGCTGGCGCTGGTGCACGCCGGAAAACCCGATCGCAGTTATGTGCCGATTGTGACGAACTTAACAGGCGGGTTGCTGACGAGCGGCGGCGGTGCGCTGGCGCTTCACTGGAAGCGGACGACGGCGAACCTGGTCAAGGCGGCTGAGAGTAACGAGAAGAAGATCGATAACGATCACAATCTCGAAGTGGCGATGACCTTCATTGATCGTGTCGAAGACCCACAAGAGAGGGATCGTCTCAACTCGACCGCCGCGTTGAAGGCGCTGGGCGTGCAGGCGCAGCCCGAGACCATGGTCAGCAGTGCGCCTGCCGAGAACTCCATCCGCGCAGTTCAAGCGGCATGCTGCGGACCTGCCGCTTCAGGTGTCCCAGCGTCGCCGTAGTTCCGCATACGGCGTCGTACGACCGTCAACCGGGCTTCAGAACTCCGAACCGGAATCACGCGCTTGACTGGGGGCAAGGGGTCGCAGGTTCAAATCCTGTCGTCCCGACGGAGCCGTCGCAGGTAGGGGCCTTCTTCGGATGGCCCCTACTTCGCTTTTGGGAGTAATCCCAGGGAGCGGGGAGCGGATCCCTGCGCTCCCAGGGAGTATCTCCGCTGCCCGGTCTGACGTTCGGGGCAAGGGGGCGCGCCGCGCGTATCTGTGCATCGGCTGGCGCGGGCTGCGGGGCGACAGCGGCTTCGGTGATCGCTGTGTCGTCGGAGGTGGCTGCTACAGCTGCGCGCAAGCCATGGTCCAGAGGGGCTTCCTCCGGCATGGTCGACTCTCCGCGTGGGTGATGGCTGAGGTAGTGGTCCTACGTCCCTTGTTCGTCCTGGTTCACCGGGGTGGCCCGGCTGAACCAGGCATGGCTTTGAGGTGCTGAGTGAGCTGCTGGAGTGTGGTCCAGGAGGTCGGGTCGGTGCCGTCGCCCAGGGTGTAGTGGAGTGCGGGCCGTGCGGTGGGGCCGAGGCGGCTGGGACGGAGGCCCACGGGTGGGTGCTTGGCTCGGGTGAGGCCGATCTCGTGCACGGCCTCCGCGCCGAGAGTGAAGGAGAGGGGGACGGGCGGCATCTCGAAGCGCGGTGGGACGGTGAGGTCTCGGCGGGCGGTGCGGAGGGTGGTGAGCATGGATGTCAGGCCGTGCGTGGTGGCGAGGGTCTCGGCCAGGGTGGCGATGGCGTCCACGGGCGGGTTCTCGTCGGTGGCGTAGCCGAGGGCGAGGGTGATGTGTTCCTCGATGCCTGCCGACGTGTGCGTGATGCGGGTGGTGGCGATAGCCGGGCGGTTGGGGGTGCCGACGGTGGTCAGCCACGTGGGGGCGTTCTTCTGGGCGCGGGCGCGGGCCAGTTCGGTCAGCTGGCGTGGGGACCAGGGCAGGGCGATGGGTTCGGCCGTGGACCAGCCGGCCGGCGGGGTGCCGGTGAGGGCCCTCCAGGCCGCCTCCAGGGCGCCGCCGAGCTGGAGTTGTTCGTCGGCGGGGTGAGTGGTTTGGAAGGAGAGGAGCAGTTGGCGTTCGCCGGAAGGGTCGGAGGCACCGGGGGCGGGTTTGAAGGCCTCCGCCAGTCGTGCGGTTCCCTCCGCGGTTTTCACAGGCGTGAAGTGACCGTCCTGCCAGCGGAGTTCGGCGCCGGACAGGCCGTCGTAGTAGCCGCAGTCCGGGTCCTGGACCACCCACCGGTTGGGGTGGCCCTGCAGGGCGGTGCGGGTGGGGAGGGTTAGGCGGGTGTGTGCCGGGGTGACGATCTGCAGGGCGCGGTCGTCCGCGGTCGCCGCGCGCAGGGCGTCGGCGAGCCAGCTGGTCATCGCGACGACGGGGCGGTCCTGGATGACGACGGCGGCCTTGTCCGTCAGGACGTCGACGGCCGGTGACGCGGTGGCCGGGGCCGGGTTCGCGGTGACGTCGTCGGAGGTGAGGGCGACGACATCGGTGTGGGCGGCCTCCGGCGGCCAGACCGTGCCGCCGAGTACGGCGGCCAGGCGTCCGGCGAAGGAGCCGGCGAGCCGCTCGCCCTCCTCGACCGCGGTGGAGGCGCGGGCCTCGGTCCACCAGTAGGGCCCGTCGGGGGTGGTGACTTCGGCGCCGAGCAGGCGCTGTGCCTCTCCGGGGACCTGGATGAACTGGGGTGCCTCGACGGAGACCAGGGGGCGTCCGTTTGGCGCGCAGAGTTGGACGACGGCCCCCTCGGCCAGGGAGTTGACGCCCAGGTCGGGGCCGCCGGCGAAGAGCCCGGCGAGCAGGGTGTTGATGTCGGGCATCTTGGGGGTGAGGGCGATGACGTCCTTGGTCACGGGCGTGGTGTCTCTTCCGATGCTTCGGCGTCTTCGCTGTTGTGGGCGAGGGCGGTCTGGATGAGCTGATGGCGGCGGCCCCGGCGGACCAGGGTGCCGCGGCCCGGGGGCTGGGCGGAGGCGTAGAGGCCGGGGAAGAGCTGTCCCTCGGTACGGTCGCCGGTCATGAGCAGGGCGGTGGCACCGGTTTCGCGCAGGGTGGTGAGGAAGGGCTCGTACAGGGCGCGCGATGATCCGGCGACTCGGCGGGTGACGATGAAGTGCAGGCCGATGTCCTGGGCGGAGGAGATGTAGGGCAGGAAGGGTGCCAGGGGTTGCTGGCCCGCGGTGGTGAGGATGTCGTAGTCGTCGACGAGGATGACGATGCGAGGGCCGGCGAAGGACGGCCCGTCGGTGATCGCATCCGGGTCGGCGGTCTCCGGCATGCGCTTTTCCAGTTCGCCCGCGATGCCTGTGGCCAGGGCGGCGGCGAGCTTGACGTTGTGTGCGTAGCCGCCGCGGTAGGGCTCGGGGACGACGCCGCGCAGGCCGCGGCGCGGGTCGAAGACGCCGAAGACCAGTTCCTTGTCGCTGTGGCGGTCGATGAGCTGCCCGGTGATGAGCTTGAGGAGGTTGGTCTTGCCGCACTCGTTGTCACCGAGGATCAGCAGGTGCTGGTCCTGGCCGGTCAGGTCCAGGAATGCCGGGGCGAGGGCGTCCTGGTCGACGCCGAGCGGGATGCGCGAGGGTTCGGCAGTGACCGAGGGCAGCTTGGCGGCGGGCAGTGCGGTGGGCAGGACCCTTACGGGGGCGGCGAGTTCGCCGTGCCAGCTGGCCCGCAGCGTACGTCCTGCGCGCTCCAGGGCAGGGCCGAGATCGGCGGTGGTCGGCTGGCCGTCGATGCGGGGCAGGGCGGTGTGGGCGAAGAGTTTGGTGTCGGTCAGGATACGGCCCGGGGTGTCCGCGCTCAGCGTCTCGGACAGTTTGCGGTCGACGCTGGAGTCGGAGGGGTCGTTCAGGCGCAGTTCGACGCGGGTGCCGAACATCGACTGGGTGGCGATGCGTACGTCGTTCCAGCGCAGCATGCCCGCCACGATGTGGATGCCGTAGCCGCTGCCGCGTTTGAGGAGGTCGGCGACGGTGTCGTCCAGCTCGGCGAACTCGTCGCGCAGGGCGCCGAATCCGTCGATGAGCAGCACGATGTCGGTCGAGCCCAGTTCGGGCAGCTCGCCTTGAGCGCGCAGGTGGCGCAGCTGGTCGACGGAGTCGATGCCGTGTTCGCGGAAGAGCTCTTCCCGCAGGGCGAGTTGAGCGCGGACCTCGGCGACGGTGCGGGCGGCGCGTTCGTGGTCGGCGCGTCCCGCGATGCCGCCCACGTGCGGTAGCCCGGACAGGGCGGTCAGGCCGCCGCCGACCAGGTCGAGGCCGTAGACGGCGACCTGGTGCGGGGTGTGGGTCAGGGCCAGGGAGAGCGCGAGGGTGCGTAGCAGGGTGGTCTTGCCGGACTGTGGGCCGCCGATGACGGCGGTGTGTCCGCCGGCGACGGTCAGGTCCAGGATCCAGGGTTTCTGCCACTGCTTGGCCGGATCATCGAGGACGCCCAGTGGTACCTGCATGGCACCGGTGGAGGTAGCGAGGTGCAGGCCCCGCTCCGAAGCCTGTACGGGTCCGGCGGCGGCATCCAGCGAGATCGCGTCGGGCAGCGGCGGCAGCCAGATGCTTCGTACGGGAGGGGCGGCGGTGCGCAGCTGGTCGACCATGGCCGTCAGGACGGTCGGGCCGGTCTCCCGCTCTCGCATCGCAGGTTCTTCCGGCGCGCCGGTCGCCGGGTCCTGGCCCGTGTTGAAGGTGGGGTAGGGCCAGGCAAGGGGTTCGGCGTCGGTCTGCTCGCGCAGGGCCGGGCCGCGGTAGGCGCCGGAGACGTAGCCCGCCTTGAAGCGTTCGTAGGTGGAGGTGTCGACCTTGAGGTATCCGAAGCCGGGCAGCGGCGGCAGCTGGAAGGCGTCCACGGTGTCCAGGACGGTGCGTGACTCGTCGGCGGAGAAGGTGCGCAGGCCGAGACGGTAGGAGAGGTAGGTCTCCAGGCCCTTTAGCTTGCCGCCCTCGATGCGCTGGCTGGAGAGCAGCAAGTGTACGCCGATGGAGCGGCCGATGCGGCCGATGGACAGGAAAAGATCGATGAAGTCCGGTTTGGCGGTGAGGAGTTCGCCGAATTCGTCGATGACGACGAACAGGTGGGGCAGCGCCTCGAGCTCGAGTTCGGGCTGCTTGGCGCGCAGGGCGGCGTAGTGGCCGATGTCGGCGACGTTGCCGGCGTCCTTGAGGACCTGCTGGCGGCGTTTGACCTCGCCGGCCAGGCTGGTGTGGACGCGTTCGACGAGCCCGGCCTGGTTCTCCAGATTGGTGATGACGCCGGCGACGTGCGGGAGTTCGGTGAAGGGGGCGAAGGTGGCGCCGCCCTTGTAGTCGACCAGGACGAGCGCCAGGTCTTCGGGGGAGTGGGTGGCGGCCAGGGCCAGGACCAGGGTGCGCAGGAGTTCGCTCTTGCCGGAGCCGGTCGCGCCGACGCACAAGCCGTGGGGACCCATGCCCAGTTCGGAGGATTCCTTGAGGTCGAGCAGGACGGGTTCGTGGCGGTCGTTGAGGCCGATGGGCACGCGCAGGAAGTCGCGTTCGCCGCGTGGTGCCCACAGCTTGCCGAGGTCGAGGGCGGCCGGGTCGTCGATGCCGAGCAGGGTGGGGAAGTCGACGGGGCCGGAGATGGGGGTGCCCTCGGCGGCAGACTCGGCCGACAGGCGCAGCGGGGCGAGCATGCGGGCCAGGCCCTCTGCTCCCGCCAGGCTCATCTCATCGGCGGTGCCCTGACCGGGCAGCGCGTCGGGTGCCCGCAGGTCTTCGACGGTCACCTGGTCGCCGTCGACGATGATGCGGACGCCGACCTGATCGGGTTCGTGGACCTGCTGTTCGAGCAGGTGCAGTACGGTCACGCCCATGCCCGTCAGGTCGACGGCGGTGTCGGGGCGGGGGAGTTCGGTGGCGGTGCTGCCGTGGCAGTCGCTGACGACCAGGAGCCGGTCGTTCATGCGCAGTGCGTTGCGGTCGGACAGGCCGCGGCGTACTTCGGCGGCGTAGGAGGAGCGGCGGCGCAGGTCCGGGGCGCACTGCCGGGCGAGCTGCTCGATGCTGGGCGCGATGCGCCGGGCGGCGGCGGGTCCGTCGTGCTGCTGGCTGTCGAGTACGTGGGGCAGCCATTTCGCCCACTCCCAGTCGTCGAGGCGTTCGCCGGGCACGCCGAGGGCGATGGCGACGTCGTCGGGGGCGTGTGTCACCGCGGTCTGGATCAGCAGGGCGCGGGCGATGCGCAGGACGGCGTCCCGTTCGCCGATGATGCTGACGTTGCCCGTCCGGTCCAGCGGCGCGGTCAGAGGGAAGTCGGTCGCGGTGGTGAACCGGTGCTGCAGGGCCCGTGCTTCGTTGAGCATGAACGGGTCGGGCGGGGTCAGTACGCCGCTGCCCTGGTTCTGGCCGATCGCAAGCCCCTGCACGGGTACGTCGCCGGTGCCGAGGCGCACCCGCAGGAAGTCCGCGTCGAGACGGCGGCGCTCCCACAGCCGGGCCGGGTCGCGCACCAGGTCGTACAGCGCGGCGGGCGGCGGGTTGAGGATGCGTGCCTGTCGGCGCAACTCCCGCTCAGTGGCACCGAGTTCCTCGCGCTGCTCCTCGACGTACTCGAGATAGCGCTCGCGCTGGGTACGCCGGGTGCGCTGGGCCTTCCCGCGCTGGGACAGGAACAGGGCGACGGCGCCCAGCAGAGCGAAGACGAGGACGATCGCGCCGATGGCGGCGAACTGGCTGTTGCGGATGACGGTCATCATGACGACGGAGCCCATGACGCCGGCCATCGGAAGCAGCGCGGTGGCCGCGTTGCCCATCTTGCCTTCGGGCAGATTGGGCGGCGGCTCGATGGTGTGCTCGGGAGCGGAGGCCTGCGGCCGGGTGGAGCGTGCCGGGCGGTGTATGAGGTGTTGGGTCATCGCACCCGCACCGCCCGCCCCATCGCCTCGGCGGCCAGTCGGACGGCGGCGTCGCGGGAGCTCTGGCTGAGCATGCCGGTGTGGATGGGGCCTCCTTGGGCCAGATGACGGTCGTAGGGCAGGGGCACCACGGCGACACCCGTCTCGCGCAGATGAGCGGCGGCCGCCTTCAGGTCGAGCGTCGTGTCGGGGGAGTTCGCGGACAGCGCGACGACGGTGGTGGCCAGCGCCGAGTGCGGCAGCTGGGCCAGCCAGTCCAGGACCACGCGGGTGCCGTTGACGCCCTCGGCGGTCATCGGGGCGACCACCACGCGGGCGTGGGCGGTGTCCATCGCGGTACGGGCCACCTCGCCGGGCAGCGTCTCGCAGTCGACCACCGACATCGCGAAGTAGCGGCGCAGGGCGAGGGTGACGGTGCGATAGGTGGGCACGTCGAGCGGGGCGCCTACGCGTCCCTGGCTGGCGGGCAGCAGCCAGCCGCCGTCGGCCACCGGCACCAGATAGCCGGTGACGTCGGTGAGCTGCATCTCGGGGCTCAGGATTTGGGCCAGGTCGGCGCAGGACCAGCGCACCGACTCCGCGCCCAGGCGCACCGGCAGGGTGCCTAGCGCTGCGTCGGCCTCCAGGGCCAGGACGGGGTCGTGCCGGTAGTGGTTGAAGGTCCGGGCGAGGAGAGCGGAGACGGTGGACTTGCCTACGCCGCCGCGGATCGAGGTCACGGCGATGACCCGCCCGGTGGTCACCGGCTGCTGCACTTCGCGGGCCAGGCGGGTCTGCTCGGCTACCTCCTGCCCGGCGGAGGCGGTCAGCTTGCGTAGCGAGCGTCCGGTGCGTCGCGCTGCGGAGTCTCCGTGCTGCGGGGCACCCAGGGCGCGGGCGAGGCGGGGATCGACGGTGGGGACGGACTCCGGGGTGGGCATCGGGACGCGGGGGTCGCGAGGCTCGCGAGGTGCCGGTTGGGAGGTTGCCGATGGGCGGGGCGCTGGAGTAGAGCTCTGTGACGGCTCCTGCTCCCGTGCCTGCTGCGGGGCGGACTGTGGGATCTCAGCGGCGGGCTGTGCCGGACCGGCTCCCAACTCCCGCAGCACGTCACGCTGCCAATCACTTCCCTGCTGAGCCATGCCGCACCCCTACGCGAAGGTGTCGAGCAGTCGCCCGTACACACCGAACACCCCGATGACCAGCGGCAGCAGGGCAATGACGCCGACGGACTCCAGCAGGTCACCGACGCGGCGCAGCCGCACCCGTACGTGCTCGGCGGGTTGAACCGCAAGCACCACCAGAGGAATCAAGGCCAGTGCGACCAGCAGGGCCACAGGGCCCCCTGCGGCCGACCGCTCCAGCCACACCCCGACGAGGGCCACCACGACGACGGCCGAGGCGGCGAACAACCCCACCACCTCCGCGACGAGCGGATAGGCGCGCGCCCGCAGCCCGAGGACCACCGCGGTGACCACAGCCACGAGGACGGTCCACACAGAGGGGGCACGCAACACCATCAGCCCTGCCGCCGCAGCGGAGACGGCCAAGACAAGGGTGGCCAGCGCCAGTCCACGATGCGTGGCGGTCAGTGCCGTGCCCACCTGGTACCGGCTCACCGAGGCCCCACCGGTACGTCGGTCATCGAGCCCGGACAACCCGGAGGTCATCAGGGCAAGCCGCGGCAGCACACCGAGCACGATCACCGACACGACGGCGAGCAACGCCCCCATACGGGCCTGCTCGACGTCCGTCCGGCCGCCGTCCTGCAGCGCGAAAGCCGCCTCCCACAGAACAAGGCACCCCAGGGCGGCTGCGGACCCGATCAGGGCGCCGCGCCCCAATGGTGAGAACCATCCCAGAAGGAGCAGCGCGAGTACGACGTTGACGGCGACGCCCGCCATCAGCACCGGAGAGCTCCAGGCATGGGCATCGCCCAGCGTCCAGGCACCGAGGATGCCCAGTGCACCACCAGACACGATCAACGTGGTGGCAAGGCCGGGCTGCTTTCGCCACCCCAGCAGAGCGCCGGCAAGCCCCAGCGCCACGGCGACCGCCACCAGCGCATTGCCTGCAGCAGCCAACTCGAACTGACCGGCAGCGAACACCCCCGCGACAGTCACCCAGAACACGGTGGCCAGCCCCGCCGTCACCCGCCGTGCAGCGGGCCGCCACCGCCAGGCCCGCACATCCAGATCCTCGGCGGCTTCATCGGTGACGTCATGCACCACGGGCGCGGACGGCGCATCCTCGACGCGCACCAGCCGCAGCACGGCACCGTCGGAGACACCGGCGGACTCCAGGGTGCTGTCGTGCGCCAGCGCGGAACCGTCCGTGGTGACCAGGTGACGCAGCATTGGCCGAGCGGCAGCCCGGTCGTCGAGCAGCCGCAACACCTCCGGAAGCAACAGCCCGATCGGCTCCTGCGAGGGAAGGACGAGATCCACCCGCCGCTGCTCTCCCACCAGAGTGACCCGGCTCAAGGCCGTACGACTCGCGCTTCCTGCAGTACTCGTGCGGCTCAACGGCCCCGCAGATATCACGCGTTCGAACCTATCATCGAGAAGAAGGGCTTACGGAGGGTGTGGGGGAGGTAGCCGACGGCGGGGAAGAAGGCACGGAGGTGCTGTAGGGGCTTTTGCCGATGAGCCGGTTCGAAATGAACGACCACCCCACACACCCGGCACACAACACGGCGGCGATCACGACCCCGGCGAAGACCTTTCCCAACCGCTCATCGACGGTCCGCCGCTGCCGCTGGGCCCCGAACAGTAGGGCATCGCGCAACCGCCGGCGCCGAACCGACACCGACTCCAACAACTGGCTGTCGTAGTCCTGGGCTGCCACAGTCTTCCGCTTCTATTGCTCGGGTTCGCAGTGCAGGTGCGCATTGGGTGACGTCAACCAGCGTCACGTGGGGAACTCGCCCAACCAGCCGCGCTGTAGCAGATGCTTCGGCAAGTACTCCGACTCGACGCCAATCGGAATTCCCCCGTCGTAGGCGAGGCAGGCAATAGCCAGAGGCCCCAAGGCGACGCTCCCGTCAATGTCCGCTTCCCGATCCTCGTTCAGCGTCCAGTAAGTCTTGTGCAGCTTCAAGGCTTCCAGGAGGGCGGGGCTGAACCCTTCCTCATCCTTGCGTACGAAGTGGTAGAAGAGATTGATCGGTGGGTAGAGCAGGCCATCGAGGAGATCTCGAGGGGCGAGTCGCGCGACGGCGGGATCCGATGCCTGGAACGTAGCGGTGAGTTTCTCCACCAGCCCTGGCCGACGCAGCCAGTATGTCTGCAGGGTGTCTACCCAGTGATAGATGTACTCGTCGTACTTCCCCTCGCGTGCTCGCAGTCGTTCCAACGGGATCTCGCAAAGTTGCGTCATGCGTGGCTGGTCACGGCAGATGACGGCAAGCCAGAAAGCCGTCAGCCAAGTGCCCGCATCGGCAGTCGGCAGCGGGCCCACGGACGGAAGAGTCCGCATCTTCAGGTTGATGCGGCACTCGACAGATGCCCCGCCCGGCGCCGTCATGGCGAACAGGGCTGACCCCAGTTGCATCGCATTGACCGTGGCCTCCCATGTTTCCAATGCCGCCGCACGTGGATCGACAACACAGCGAGCGCGCAACACCAGAAGCCCGGTGTCGAAATGTGAGTCGATCAAGCTCGCGGAACCAGCGGAGTCGGCAAGTTGATCGATGCCGTTCGCCAAGTGTGCGCTGAGGCGCTCGGCCAACTGCTCGGCGTCAGGTCCTGCCGACAGGTCATGCCGGGCCATGTGTTCGGTCACGGAAGGGTTCCCTTGCTGATATCGAAGTACCGATACTGGAGACCAGTGTACGTCCCAGCGTTCTTCTCTCCCTTAACGACGACATATTCTAGCTTCTCTGCGGCTATGGCTTTTTCGATGGCGGCCACAACCTCGACTTCACCGCGTTTCTTCATGAGTCGGAAGATGTCGAGGAAGTATTCCCGGCTCCCCTGAGAAACCCTGCCGCCGTTGTCTGGGAGGTCGCGGCCACCAAGGTCCGTTTCCGTACTACTCTTGGCCTCGACGACAACTACTCGACCATCCTTGTGTACCCACACTTGATCAAACTGATCATTGCCATTCTTTGGCCCGAGAAGGGGCTGCTCTTCGAAGCCTTTATAACGCTCGGCGATGAAGTGGTGCCGGGCGGCCTGCTCGCCAAATTCTTCGGCCAGGTCCCTCATTTGGGTATGAGATTCCTGATACGTCCCCTTGGCTTCCCCCCAGAGTGCTTGTGACTCGACTGTGCTGTTTTCCTCGTGGGCCTTTCCTGTTGCGTCCTTCCAGTCTCTAGCGAGGTTGTCCCACTGTATGGCGTGGTGGCGAGCCCCTGCAGCGTCGTCGAGAATATTAAGCCTGTGCTGGCTCTTGACGGTTTCTGGACCAAATCTGATGTAATCAGGGTCGAGGTAATGGGGTTTGGGGGGATCTGGTACGTCCTTGGAGCGGATGAATGGGGCATCATCCGCGAGTCGGGTCAGTTGGGGTGGGGTGTACCCGCTCTCGTCCGTGAGTTCCAGGCCCCTTCGGTGGCCGAGGTGCTGTCCGCGTTTGTAGTACTTATCGAAGTAACCCGGCTCGTGGTTGGCCCGATAGACCTGGATCTCCTCGATCTGCTCCAGGGTGAGACCAGGCCGGTAGGGGTTGGGGCCCTCCTGCATGAAGCTGGGGCGCTTAACAGGACCGGGCTGCGACGGGGTATTGCCGTCAGGCCTGGGAGCGCCGTCCCCAGTTGCGTCGTCGCCGGCTGAAGATAGATCGTCCCGGCCGCCGCCCGACTCGCCAGGGCGCGTCACGGAGCCACGCTCCGAGCCGCCGGGTGCCTCGTGACCGGTGGAACTGCTCGAACCGGACCCGTCGTTGCCCCTGGCCCCGGCCGAGCCCCCAACCTCGTTGTGGCCGGTGGCTTGTGGAGAGTCTGCTTCACCCCTCCCAGCAGGAGGCTCGTGGCTGGCCTGCGGGGCAAGGCGCTCGCCGGCGTGGACGCTGATGCCGGAGGATCGCTCTCCGGCACCGACCAGGGCAGGTTCGGGCACATCGGCAGGAACTGTCCGCTCGGCGGCGGACCGCTCGATTGGAGCCGTCTCCTCGACCGGTTTGCCCTCGGCGTCGAGCCGGATGAACTTGCCGTCCTCGACGCGGACCCTGGAACCGTCGAACTCGAGGTCGGTGTGTACGCGCCGCAGTTCCGGTGTGGCGTCGGTGCCGGTGCGGACGCGGGCGGTGAGGTCGGCGACGCTGGGCAGCTTGCTGAAGGCCTTGCCGCCCACCGTGAGACCGGCGGAGAGCGGGTCGGCGTAGGTGCCGATCTTTGCTGCGACGCCGGCGGCCTTGGAGGCTGCCCCCGCCTTGCCGCCCTTGGCGATGGCACTCAGCGGACCGACGCCGATCGTGAGGATATTGAAGGTGGTGGTTCCTGCAGCCTGGACGGGGTGCTCTTCCCACTGGTCCCAGGCGACCATGGCCTTGGCGAACTCGCGGGCGGCCGTCTTCTGGCGCTTCTCGTCGGCGCTTTCCTCGTCCGGGCCGATCGTGTGGTCCATGACCCAGTCGTAGGGGGTCATGGTGTATTGGCCGATTCCGCCGAAGACATCGGCGAGGCCGCTCCAGGCATCTTTGGCCGAGCCTCCGATGCCGACCAGGTGGCCCAGGCCTTCCAGGGTGGCTCCACCACCGCCGACGATGAAGCCGTCCCAGACGTAGTGCTTGATGTGCCGGTGGATCTCCCACGCGTGGACGGACTCACTGACGTGACTGCCCCAGGGCGTTTCCTTGGCCTGCTTGAGGAGGTCGGCGTCGTAGCCGTACATCACGGTCTTCTTCGTCGCCTTGTGACTGCCGTCGTCCTCGATGAACTTCGGGCCGCCCACGAGCGCCGAGATCTTGGTCGCGGCCCGACGCTCGGCCGCTTCGAAGGCGGTCTTGGTGACGGCGACGTCGTCCACGAGCTCGTTGTTACGGTCGGTCTTCTCGTCGTCGTAGTGCCAGTCGTCGTCGCCCTCGACGCTGGCGACGAACTTCCTGGCATCGGACTCCAGCCTCTCCAGGCGCTCGGCCAGCGGGCGCGCCTCGCTGGAGAAGGTGTCAAGGGCGTCGGCCACCGCCTCCAGATCCGCGGCGAAGGTGTCGGCCCTGTCCATCACCGGCTGGGTGGAGGCAAAAAGATCGTCTGCCTCCGGCGCGGTGTAGTAGGCCCCCAACATCTGGAACCGGGAGTGCACATCGGCCCCGCCGTTGCGGATCCCGATGGCGTCGCTGCGCAGGGCAGAGACATCCTTGTCCAGTTCGTCGAAGTCACCGATGAACGTCGGTATGCCACCCGGTTCGATCATCTTCACTTGTCGGCGCCCTTCTTGCGGGCGTCGGCGAGAATGGCCTTCATGTCCGGGGCTTTCTCCGCATTGCGCTGCGCGGTCGCGGCTTGCTCCAGGTCCCCGTGCACGTAGTGGTTGGTCGCCTCGATCGCTCCGTTCACCGACTTCGCGGCCCGAGCGCCGGGGAAGAGCGCGTCCTCCGCGGACTTGTCCACGAACAACGCAAGGGCCACACCGATCGGCCCTACGGGCACGTCCCCGCAATATCCCGAGCTGATGGTGCCGGCCGAGGTGGCCGCACTCTCGGTGTCGGTCCCGTACGCCTTGACGTCCTTGGCCAAGTCGTCCATCGCCAGCCCCACCAACGACGTCACCGAATCCACCCCGGACGGTGAAATGTCCCACGCAGGCATGCCAAACCCCCCACTGATCCCCGTAATTCAGCCCAGACGCTCGGTGCTGTCGTTCAGCCGATGTTGTCTACCGCTGCCCGCGCCCGCGCGAGCGTCGACTGTGCGGTGCCGTCGTTCTGCTCCAGCGTGGTGCGCACGAGGCGGATGATCTCCCGCACCTCGCTGGCCGCCTTGTTCCAGCGGACTTCCTTGCCGTGGTAGTCGTCTGACACGCCGTCGGCCTGGTAGTCGGCCATCGCGGCCTTCACCGCGCGGTCACGGTCGCCGAGCACCCGCTCCAGCTGGCCGATGATGATCTGCAGGCCGCCCTGTACGTCGGCCGAGGCGCCCGTGTCGTAGGAGCGGCGGTCCTGGGTTCCAGCCATGGCGAAGTTCCCCCTGTGTGCGAAGTGTTGTGGTGTGCGGGCAGGTCGACTCAGCGGGCTCAGGCGGAGAAGCGGGCGCCGTCGAAGTTGGCCGCGCCCATGTTCTGGTGGGCGTTGTCGGACTGCTCCTGGTCGCCGGAGCCGAACGCGGTGTCCATACCTGCCTGGCCGCCCAGGATCGAGGTCAGTGCCCCGTTCAGGTCCGACGTGATCTCGTCCGCGCGCAGCTTGAACGAGTCGAAGGTCGCCTTGCCCGCGCCGTTGAACTTGCCCTCCAGCGGCTCGGCCGCCTGGACCAGCAGGCTGATCAGCGTCCCGAGATCGTCGCTGGACCCCGCGGTGTTCTTCCCCAGCACCGCGAGAGTCGTGTCTCCCATGTCGAACTTCATGAGTTCACCCCCGTGTATCCCCGAATGTGTGGCGCGCCGTGGGGGGTTGCGCCGTCACGGCATCCACACCCGTCACTCACGCCCCGTAGTGTATCGAACATCCTCTCCCATTGCGCGTTGCAGACGCAACGTCGTTTGGGCTGGAGTGGCGTGATCTGTCGCATGGCGTCGGCGGCGCAAGACCTGTTGGGAGAGTGGCGTCAGGAGAGCGGTCTGGAACATCCGGTCCCCGCGGTGAACTTCACCAGGGCCGCGCCGGGTGGCCGTTGTCGGGCGGTGAGTTCATGGTGCAGAGCGAGGAAGTCCGCGTCCCTGCTCCGGTTTCTCGTCCTACTCGGCGGGCGCCGCAGTGTCGAAGTGGGCCGGGAGGGTCAGCAGGGTGCTGAGGTCTGCGCCGGGGGCGTATTCCTGCGGGGGCTTGTTCCGTAGGAACAGGCGGGCGCCGGCGGGGGTGCCGCCGAGGTCGAGGTTGTCTCCCCGGCGCCGCAGCCAGGTGCCCTCGCGCAGCCCCAGTACCGGCACGTCGTTCTCCTCGAGGAACTGCCCGAGACGCTCCGCACGCGTCTCGCCCATGTGGCTGCTCGCGGGGTCGGGGTCGAGGTAGTGCGGGTTGATCTGGAAGGGGATCAGCCCGAAGGCTGCGAAGTCCGGCGGCTGCACGATGGGCATGTCGTTGGTGGTGCGCAGTGTCGGGCAGGCCATGTTGGTGCCGGCCGAGGAGCCCATGTACGGCATCCCCGCGGCGGTGCGTGCCCGCACTGCCGCGATCAGGTCGAGTGCGTGCAGCGCCGCGAGCAGCCGGAAGCTGTTGCCGCCGCCGACGAAGACTGCCTGCGCGTCGGCCACGGTCTTGGCCGGATCGCCGTCCCTGTGTGCTCCCCGCACGGAGATGCCCAGCGGCTTCAGCGCCCCGGCCACCTTGTCGGTGTATGCGTCGTGATCGGCCAACGCGTACGGCACGAAGACGAGTTCGCGCACCCCCGTCAGATGGTCTGCGATCACCTCTGTCGCGTGTTCGAGGTAACCGCTGCCAGGAGCCGCGGAGTTGGACAGCAGAAGCAGCTTCATTTGGAGAGCCTTCCAGGAGGGGAGAGGGGAGGGAGGGGCGGAGGCCCGGGCGTCAAGGGGTCCTGGGCGCCGTCTGTGGGCGGGATCGGCGTGGGGAGAGCAGCTCGCCCAGTTCGGCCGCGGCAGTCTGTAGCGGGCCGAGGAGGTGTTCGTCCGGTCCGGTGACCAGGTCGTGCGGTCCGACCAGCGAGAGCGTGCCGACGGGCTGTGACCGGACGAGCAGCGGTACCGCGAGGCCCGAGGTGGCCGGGTCGTATTCCCCCTTGGAGTGGGAGTGTCCGTCCTGGCCTGCGCGGACCATCAGTTCCTCCAGCTCCTCCGGGTCCGTCACGGTCAGCGGGGAGAAGCGCGGCATCGGCCTGCCGTACAGCAGCCGGGCCCTGGTGCCGGGGGTGAGCATGCCGAAGTACGCCCGCGATGTGGCGCCGGCATGCGCCGGGTACAGCTCATCGGTCAGCCGGTACGCGCGCAGCGGCCCGCTGCCGCCGTCGGCCGACTCCACGCAGCGCAGATGCACCCCGTCGGGGACGGCGAAGAGCGCGGTTGCGCCCGTCCTCATCGCCAGCGCGCGCACGGTGGGCCGTACCAGGGCGGACATGCCTCCGTGCCGTTCCCAGGCGGTCGACATGTGCCACACCGCGGGGCCCAGACGGTAGCGGCGGGTGACCGGGTCGGAGACCAGGAAGCCGCGGTGCGCCAGCGCGGCGAGCAGTCGCTGTGCGACCGACTTGTCCCAGCCGAACTCGGCCGCCAGATCCGTCACCCCCCACTCCTCGCGCTCCTGCGAGAAGGCCAGGAGCACGCTGAGGACACGGTCGGCGGTCTGCAACGGGGGTGCGGTCATGGCGGCAGCGTACCGGATGGCGGACATGCTTCTCGGAAATAGAGAAAAGGTTGTCTCATACGGGATTGGCGTCGCAGTCTGCTAAAAGCCAGGTCACAGTGGCCCTGGCGGCAAGATCACGTAAACGCACCAAGGGAGCCGCTGTGCTCAAGCACGTACTCGACGTCCTCGACCTTCTCGACCGCCCGCAGGCGAGCGGTGAGCTGCTCGCCGGTCATCTGCGGTCCGTCCTGGACGCGGCCGGGTCGCCGGCCGAAGGCCCCAAGCCGGAGATCACCGTCACCCGGATCGCGGGCGAGCGGGGCGGCACCGACTTCGTGAAGGTCACCGTCCCCGGCACCCGCGGCAAGGCCGCCGGCGGCCAGGCGCCCACGCTCGGCATCCTCGGCCGCCTCGGCGGCGTAGGCGCACGCCCGGAGCGGATCGGCCTGGTGTCCGACGCGGACGGCGCGGTCGCCGCGCTGGCCGCCGCGGCGAAGCTGCTCGACATGTACGGGCGCGGCGACCGCCTGGAGGGCGACGTCATCCTCTCCACGCACGTCTGCCCCGACGCGCCGACCCGGCCGCACGACCCGGTGCCCTTCATGGACTCGCCGATCTCGGTCCTCGACTGCAACCGCGCGGAAATGTCCCCGGAGATGGACGCGGTGGTCTCCATCGACACCACCAAGGGCAACCGGCTCCTCAACCACCGGGGCGTCGCGCTCTCCCCGACCGTCAAGCAGGGCTGGATCCTGCGCCCGAGCGACGACCTCCTGGGCCTTCTTGAGACCGTTACCGGCGAGCTCGCGCATGTCCTGCCGATCACCACGCAGGACATCACCCCGTACGGCAACGGCGTGCACCTCATCAACTCGAT
>NZ_JBNNJZ010000130.1:0-17692 GCF_050270335.1 Streptomyces sp. NPDC059900 | reverse complement strand
CCCTTCTGGTAGTCGCGGTGGGTGGGCGCGTAGAGCAGCACCGTGCGCCCGTCCGCGATCCCCAACTCCTCGCGGATCCGGGAGATCTCGTCCGGCGTGGCCGTGAAGTAGACGTCGTTGCGCGGATAGCCCGCCTCCAGGGCCTGGTACGCCGTCGAGGGGTAGACCCGCTCCCAGACCTCCGTGGAGTGCGGGTTCGCGGAGAGGCTGAAGTCCCACTGGTCGGTGTGGTCGAGCACCTTCTGGAAGCTGATGCCGTGCGTGCCCGCAGGGTAGCGGCGCTGGTCGAGGCCCATCTTCTTGAGCGGGGTTCCGTGGTGGGTCTGGAGGTAGACCTGGCCGGGGCGCTTGGTGAAGCCGCCGGGGAAGCTGGAGTTGTTGATCAGATACGTCGCCCTTGCCATCGCCTGCCAGTAGCGCCGTGACCCCTCGACGACGTACTCGACCCCGGCCGGCACGCGGTGCTTGTGCCGGGACGAGACCACCCACACGCCCCTGATGTGCGGGGCCAGTTCGCGGGCCTTGGCGTGGATGGCGGCCGGATTGCAGGAGATCCCGCGGTTCCAGTAGGCGCCGTAGACCGCGAGGTCGGGGTCGAGGGGGCGGCGCAGGTCGGTGCGGTAGGCCAGGCGCATGGCGCGGGCGCGCAGCTTCTTCTTCTGCTGCTTGAGCCTGCGCGTGACGCCGTTCCTGCGGGAGCGGCTCTTGCGCTGCGCTTCGTAGGCGGCGTACGAGGCGGTGGCCAGGGCCTTCTCGCCGGGGGTGGCCGCGGGGTCCGCGGGGCCGTACGTGCGGTAGAGGCGGGCCGCCCCGCGGAAGAAGTCGCGCCGGTCGCGCGGCGTGACGCGTCCGGGGTCGTCGAGCACGGCGAGCAGATGCGCCGCCGCGTGCGGGACGAGCCGGGCCCGGTCGGCCGAGTCGGCGGCGGCAAGCAGCTCTTCGTAGCGCCCGATGACCGCGAAGTGCTCCCGGCCCGGCGTCTTGGCGAAGCTGCCGCCGCGCCGCTCGCGCCAGCGGACGCAGGCCTTGTCCAGGACGGCGGTGCGGCCGCCGGCGGCCAGGGCCGCGCGCCGCACGGGCACCACGTCCTCGTACGCCCCCTCGCTGAACGCGAGCCGCCGCTCCTGCCAGAAACCGCGCCTGAAGACGCGGTTCCAGGCGGCGACGGTGACGGCAAGGGGGTCGCCCGCCAGGTCGTCGCCGCCCGGACGCACGTTCTCCCACCAGTCGACGCGGTCGTGGCCCAGGAGCAGGACGTCCGGGTCGCCGGCCGCGTCCAGGGCTTCGGCGACCGCCTCCAGGGCGCCCGGCAGAAGCAGGTCGTCGCCGTCGAGGAAGAGGAGGTAGTCGCCGGTGGCGCGGTCCGCGCCGATGTTGCGGGCGGGGCCGGGACCGGCGTGCGCCGGGACGCGGACGAGTTGCACGCGCGCGTCGCGTTCCGCACACTCCGCGGCGATCGCGGCGGACGCGTCCGGCGACGCGTCGTCCACGACGATCAGCTCCAGATCGGCGCGGCTCTGGTCGAGCACGGAGTCCAGGCATTCCCTCAGGTAGCCCTGGACGCGATGGGCGGGGACGACAACCGAGAAGCGCGACATGAACACCGAAGGTAGTCACACGGACACGCCCTGTCGAAGACCGCTCCTCACTCATTGGGGTGAAGCCAGGCAAAAAAATTGACGAGAACGGGCAAAGGGGATGAATACGCCCGTACTCCCATGATTACTCCCACGCCCGGGAGCGTACGAAAGGCCGGTCGCCGTGCAGCCCCGTCTCAGCGTCGTCGTGCCCATCTACAACGTCGAGGAGTTTCTGGAGGAGTGCCTGGAATCGATCGCCGGGCAGACCATGGCCGATCTGGAGGCCGTGCTCGTCGACGACGGCTCGACGGACGGCAGCCCGCTGATCGCGCGTGAGTTCGCGGCGAAGGATCCCCGGTTCGTCTATGTGCGCCAGCCGAACGCGGGCCTGAGCGCCGCCCGCAACACCGGGGTGCGGCACGCGACCCCGACCGCCGAGTACCTGACGTTCGTCGACAGCGACGACGTCGTGCCGCACGACGCGTACGCCCGGATGACCGCGAGCCTCGACTCGACGGGGTCCGACTTCGCCAGCGGCAACGTCTGGCGGCTCAACGAGCGCGGGCGCCAGCAGGCCTGGCAGTACAAGTGGCTCACCGAGCCGCGCTCGCGCACGCACATCAGCCGCGACCTCGATCTGCTCGCCGACCGCGTCGCCTGGAACAAGGTCTTCCGGCGCGCCTTCTGGGACCGGCACGGCTTCACCTTCCCCGAGGGCAAGCTCTACGAGGACACGCCCGTCATGATCCCCGCGCACTTCCTCGCGGGCTCCGTGGACGTGCTCAGCGACCACGTCTACTACTGGCGGGTGCGCGAGGGCTCGATCACCCGGCGGCGCACGGACGTCAAGGGCGTGCGCGACCGGATCGCGGCCTGCGCGCACGTCAGCGCCTTCCTCGCCGAGCACGCGCCGGAGATGCGCAAGACGTACGACACGTCCTGCCTGCGCGACGACTTCGTGTACTTCCTCCAGGGTCTTCCGATGGGCGGGCCCGAGTACCGCGCCGCGTTCATGAAGGGCGCGTCGGCGTTCCTGCGCCGCGCGGATCCGGGGGTGATCGCCGGGCTTCCGGTGTCGCTGCGCGTGAAATGGCATCTCGTACGCGAAGGCCGCACCGACGACCTGATCGACCTCCTGACCTTCGAGCAGCGCAACGGGAGCGCGTTCAGGATCCGGGGACTCGTGCGGCGCAGCGCCGTGTATCCGCGCAGCTCGGGCGGTCACATCAAGGTGCCGCAGGAGCTGGCGCGGCTCGGCCGGGGCGAACTGCCGGTCATCGCGCGGGTCCGGGAGGCCGGCTGGGGCGCGGACGGGCTGCTGCGGATCAGCGGCTACGCGTACGTGCGCAACCTGGAGGCGACGCGGCCCGGCCACTCCGTCAAGGCCGCCGTGCTCAAGTCGGCCCACAGCAGGGCCCAGTTGCGCAAGGTCGCCACCCGGACCGTCGCCGCACCGCAGGCCACCGAGAACTCCCGGCAGCAGCTGCACTGCTACGACCTCTCCGGGTTCGAGCTGACCATCGACCCCGAGCAGCTGAAGACGGGCGGCCGGTGGCGGCCCGGCAACTGGCTGCTCGGCGTCCTGGTCGCGGGGCACGGTGCGGTGCGGCGGGCCGCGGTCCGCCCGCTGGACGGTTCGTCCGCGCAGTCGGTCGTGCGCGAACTGGGCGACGGTCTTCGCCTGGTGCTCGGCTTCAGCAAGGGCCGCCTGGTGCTGCGGATCCAGGAGTACGTGGCGCGGGTCGACGCCCATCACAGGGACGGCGACGACATGGTCCTCGGCGGCCACCTGCCGAGCCACCTGCGGCCCACGGCCCTGCGCCTGACGCACAAGCACTCATCGGCGGAGTTCGACTACCCCGTGACGCTCCCCGGCGACGACCGCTTCGACGTCCGGGTGCGGCTCGCGGACCTGGAGGACACCGCACCGACCCCGCACCTGGCGCCCAAGGAGGTCGAGCCCCCGCACGGCGACCGCTGGCAGGCCAACCTGGTGCTGCCGGACGGCAAGCTGAAGTCCCTGGCGGCAACCCTCGACCTGCCGCCCGGCCGCTACACCTCCCGCGAGGGCGACGCCCGCGAGATCTGCGCGTCGGCGAACGACCAGGGCCAACTGGTCATCGAAGTGACCCGGCAGCCGATCGCCGACCGGGTGTCATGGAGCGAGGACGGCACGCTCACGATCGAGGGCACGGTGTCCGACACCAGCTGGCCCACGGCGGAACTGGTGCTGCGCCACAGCGGCAGGGACGAGGAGGTCACCGTCCCGGTGACGCGCGCGGCGGGTCGCTTCCGGGGGGTGGTGGCGCCGGGGGGCGGGGTGCTGCGGGAGGGGCGGTGGTACGCGTTCCTGCGGGAGGCGGGAGGCGGGGAGACGGTCGGGGCCGGGCCGGCGAGGGCGGGCGCGGGCCGCGACGCAGGCGCAGAAACGGACGCAGACGCGCAAGGCGCCTCGCGGCCCGTCGCGGCCCGCGAGGCAAAGCGTTCAGCCGGGCCGCAGGCCGAAGGCGGGCCCCACCCCGCCCACGCCGCGGACGGCATGCCCGTACGGCTGCTCGCCTCGGCGTCCGCCGCTCTGCCGCTCCACCAGGAGGTGGACGGGCGGGAGTTCAGCGTCGACCGGCGGTTCGGGGACCGGCTGCTCGTCGAGGCGGGGTCCGTGCTCGCGCGCGGGGAGCGGGGGGCCTACCGGCGGCACCGGCTGCGTACCGCGCACTATCCGCGGCAGCGCGCCGAGCCGCTGCGGGACGCGGTCCTTTACTTCGACGGGGACTCCCCGCGCGCGGTCCACGAGGAGCTTGCGCGGCGCGGCGCCGACGTCGAGCACCTGTGGGTGACGCAGGACCAGCAGACCCGGGTGCCCGCCGGGGCGACGGGCGTGGAGGAGCACAGTGCCGCCTGGTACGAGGCGCTCGCCCGCTGCCGCCGCATCGTCACCGCGGGCCATCTGCCCGACTTCTTCGAGCGGCGGGAGGGGCAGACCGTCGTACAGACCTGGAACGGCGCGCCCCTCAAGCGCATCGGCACCGACCTCACCGACACTCTCTACGCCGACCACGGCCACCTCGACGCCCTGCCGAAGCTCTCCCGGCAGTGGGACGTGCTCGTCTCCCCGAACCGTTTCTCCACCCCCCACCTGGGCCGCGCGCTCGCCTACGAGGGCGAGGTCATGGAAGCGGGGTCGCCCCGCAACGACGTCCTCTTCTCCGCGGACCGCGGCAAGGTCGCCGAACGCGTCCGCCACGAACTCGGCATCGCCCCGGACAAGAAGGTCGTCCTGTACGCGCCGACCTACCGCGACCACCTCGCCTGCTCCCCCGGCCGCTTCCGCTACGAACCCGCCCTCGACTTCGCGGCGGC
Source organism: Streptomyces sp. NPDC059900 (assembly GCF_050270335.1). Classification (NCBI taxonomy): domain Bacteria; kingdom Bacillati; phylum Actinomycetota; class Actinomycetes; order Kitasatosporales; family Streptomycetaceae; genus Streptomyces; species Streptomyces sp. NPDC059900. The sequence goes on along the minus strand of NZ_JBNNJZ010000130.1, from coordinate 12,752 downwards.
CGAGAAGGTGCTCGGCGACGACCACGTCCTGCTCGTACGCAAGCACCCGCTGACGGCGGGCCGCCTGCCCGGAGCCCGGGCGCCCTTCGTGCGCGACGTGTCGTCCCACCCCCGCACGGCCGAACTCCTGCTGATCGCCGACGTCCTCGTGACGGACTACTCCTCGCTGATGTTCGACTTCGCGCACACGGGCCGTCCGATGCTCTTCCACGCCTACGACCTGGAGCACTACCGCGACACGGTCCGCGGCTTCTACCTCGACTTCGAGACCAGCGCGCCGGGACCGCTGCTCGCCTCCACCGGCGAGGTCGTCGAGGCGCTGCGCGACCTGGACTCGCTCACGACCCGGCACGCGGACGCGTACGCGGCGTTCCGCGATGCCTACTGCGACCTGGACGACGGACAGGCCGCGGCCCGGGTCGCGGAGAGGCTCATGCGATGACCATGGCCACGCGCGGAGCCGGGCTCCGCACGCGCCGCGAGGCCCACGGCGCGACGGCCCTGCACGGACGCAGGCGCTGGCGGCCGAGTCCCTACGTCGTGTTCGGCGGGCTCTTCTGGATCGTCATGTCGCTCGCCTTCTGGCGGGTTCCGATGTGCTGCGACTTCGGACAGCACGCGGCGGTCGTCGAGCGCCTCAAGGACAACCTGCTGCACCCGCGCCACCCGATGGCGGACCTGCCGGGCGCGGGCAGCCCGTACTACTCGCCGTACGCGGTGGCGCAGGGCCTCTTCGCGCGGCTGACGGGCCTCGCGGGCTGGGAGGTCGTGAAGCTCGCGGGGCCGCTGAACCTGCTGGTGCTCCTGACGGGCCTCGGTCGTTTCGTCCGGGTCCTGACGTCACGTCAGTGGGCGCCCGTCCTTGCCCTGTTCGCCATGGTGGTGCTCTGGGGCACCCGGATGGCGTGGTGGAGCGGCTACCTCGGCCTGATGTCGATGACGGGGAACCTCGCGTATCCGTCGACGTTCGCGATCGGCCTGGCGTTCTGGGCGTGGGGGTGGGCGGGTTCGCTCGCGAAATCCCCGCGGGGTCCTTGGGCGTACGTGGGTCTCGGCGCGCTCTGCGGGGTGATCCTGCTGGTCCACCCGATCTCGTCGGTGGCCGCGGTGATCGGCGTCGTGGCGTTCGCGGCCTCGTCCCGGCGCCCCGTCCCCGGGCTGTGGAAATGGGCGCTGACCGCCGTGACGGCGGCGGTGATCGCGGCGAGCTGGCCGTACTACTCCGTGTTCTCCCTGGTCGGGAACGAGAGCGTCGACTGGATCCACCGGCAGCTCTACACCGAGATGCCGCAGAGATTCTGGCTGGCCCTGCTCGGCCTGCCCGCCCTCGCCCTGCGGTTCCGCGCGAACCGCCGCGACCCCCTGGTCTTGATGTTCGCCCTGGACTGCGCGGTCGTGGCGTACGGCTGGTTCAGCGGCCACTACACCTACGGCCGCATCCTGGGCCTGACCCTCGTCCCGCTCCAGTTCGCCCTCGCGATCGAACTCGCGGCGCCACGGCCCTGGCGCCGGTGGCGGACGGCCCTTGGGGGCCTCGCGGCCACCGGGGCGGCCGTCGGCTTCTTCACGCTCCAGGCGGGAGCGGTCGTGCCGCGCGCCCTGGACCCGGTGGGCTTCGACCAGCCTCCGCGCTGGCCCGGCTACGGCTGGGCGGTGAGCCAGATGCACCGGGGGGACGTCGTCCTGACCGACGGCTACTACCCCACCCGCTCCGTCCCGGCGTACGGCGCCAACCTCGTCGCGCCCGCCTGGCCGGACACCTCCCTGGACGAGGACACGCGCAACCACCGCCTCCAGGAGGTGCGCGACTACCTCTCCCCCGACGCGGACCGCGCCGAGCGCACCCGGATCGTCCGCCGCTACGACGTCCGCTGGCTGCTCCTCTCGCCCGACCAGAAGGTGCCGGAGGAAGCGGTGGTGGTGGCGTGGGGGCCGCGGACGGGCGAGGTCCTCGCGCGCGTGAGCGGCAGAGACACGAACCGGCAGAAGACCCCCTAATCGGATAATTACTGGCAACCTCTAAAATTTCCCCCGTGGACCTCATTCTGTCTCCCCCGCCCCCGTCGCCCCGGGTCTGCGTCGTCGTGATCGGCTACAACGACGCCGCGCACGTCGCGGACGCCGTGCGCTCGGCCCTCGCCCAGGGTCCCGCCGTCCGCGAGGTGATCGCCGTCGACGACTGCTCCACGGACGGCAGCGGCGAGGTGCTCGCGGCCCTCGCGCGCAAGGACCCGCGCGTCAAGCCCGTGCGCCGCGCCGCCAACAGCGGCGGCTGCGGCACGCCCCGCAACGACGGCATCGAGGCCACCACATCCCCCTACGTGATGTTCCTCGACAGCGACGACGTGCTGCCGGCGGGCGCGGTGGACGCCCTCCTCAAGGCCGCCGCACGGCACGACGCCGAGGTGGTCACCGGCCTGTGCGTACGCCGCGAACTGCCCTCCGGACGCGAGAGCCCCTGGCAGCCCATGCTCTACACGAAGGACCGGCTCATCGCCCGTCCCGAGCTGCGCACCCGCCTGGTCCACGACACCCTCTGCGTCAACAAGCTCTACCGCACCGACTTCCTGCGCAAGCACGCCGTGCGCTTCCCCGAGGGCCGCTTCACGTACGAGGACTTCGTCTTCACGGCCCGCGTCCTCGCGGCGGGCCCGCGCATCGCGCTGATCACCGACCCCGTCTACGTCTGGAACGTGCGCCGCACGGCCGCCAAGCTGTCGATCTCCCTGGACCGCTCGGGCATCGGCAACTGGAAGGCCCGCATGGAGGCCCACCGCATGTCGGTCGACATCCTCCGCGACGCGCGGAGCCCGTCGGGCACGGCGGGCAAGCGGCTCGCGCAGGCATCGCGCGCGAAGTTCGTCGACCACAGCCTGCGGATGTACGCGCGTGAGCTCACCGCACGCAGCCCCGAGTACCGCAAGGAGTGGTGGACGGCCACCCGCGCCTACCTCGCGACCTTCGACACCGCCGACCTGGACGCGGCCCCCGCCCCCGGCAGGGTCATCGCCCGCGTGATCCTCGCCTCCCCCGAGCCGCGCGACCTGACCCGCCTCCAGGAGGTGGCCGCCCGCCCCGCACGCCTCTCGCCGCCCTACGCCAGGGCGCCCGACGGCACCACGCCGATCTGGTCCCCCGACCTCCCGCAGGTCACCCTGGAACACCTCCGCGTACGCCCCATCCGCCTGCTCCCCCTCGCGGTGGACGCCGAACTGCGCCCCCGCGCGCACGGCAGCCGCCTGACGCTGCGGCTGCACGAGCTGTACGGACGGGTGGCCGACGCGGGCCCGACCACGGTCGACGTGGAACTCGTCCCGCGGGGCGGCGACGGCCCGGTGCTGCGCCGCACCACGGCCCTCAACCCCGTCGACTCCGGGGACGCGGAGGAGACGGACAGCTGGGTGACCCGGGTCGTCCTCGACCTCGGCTCGCTCGGCGGCGGCGTATGGGACCTGCGGCTGCGCCTCCACTTCCGCGACGGGACGGCGCGCGAGACCACGGCACGGGCGGTCCCCGGCCCGGGACTGCTGCGGCGCACGGCACTGCCCTCGCTGCGGGGCCTGCTCCTCGCCCAGCCGTACGCCACCCAGGCCGGGAACCTCGCGGTGCGGCTCGCACCGGGGATGCGGGGCGTGGCGGGGGTGGTGCGCAGGCGCCTCGCGCGCTGGACGGGCAGCGGCAGGCGCTGACGCGGCCCGTACCCGGGGCTCTGCGAGACTGCACCTCCGGCCGAAGACGACGCACGACACCGTTCGCGACGACACGACACGACAGGGGAAGGGGCCACTGACGATGACCTGGCTGATCACCGGCGGCGCCGGATACATCGGGGCCCACGTGGTCCGCGCCATGACGGAGGCGGGCGAGCGGGCCGTGGTCTACGACGACCTGTCCACGGGCATTGCCGAGCGCGTCCCCCGGGGCGTGCCGCTGGTGACCGGCTCGACGCTGGACGCGGACCTGCTGTCCCGCACGCTGACGGAGCACGCGATCACCGGTGTCGTGCACCTGGCGGGGAAGAAGCAGGTCGGCGAGTCGGTCCAGCTGCCGCTGCACTACTACCACGAGAACGTGGAGGGCCTGCGGGTCCTGCTCTCGGCGGTGGCGGAAGCGGGCGTCGCCTCGTTCGTCTTCTCCTCGTCGGCCGCGGTGTACGGCATGCCCGACGTGGACCTGGTGACGGAGGAGACCCCCTGCCTCCCGATGAGCCCGTACGGCGAGACGAAGCTGGCCGGCGAGTGGCTGGTCCGCGCGACGGGCCGGGCGCACGGCCTGTCGACGGCGTCCCTGCGGTACTTCAACGTGGCGGGCGCGGCGGGCCCCGACCTGGCCGACACGGGCGTCTTCAACCTGATCCCGATGGTCTTCGAGAAGCTCACGGACGGCGAGTCCCCGCGCGTCTTCGGCGCGGACTACCCGACTCCGGACGGTACGTGCGTACGCGACTACATCCACGTCGCCGACCTCGCGGAGGCCCATGTGGCGACGGCCCGCAAGCTGGCCACGGCACCGCGCGGCACCGACCTGACGCTCAACATCGGCCGCGGCGAGGGCGTCTCGGTCCAGGAGATGGCCACCCTGATCAACGCAGTCACCGGCTACGACCGTCCGGCCACCGTGGCCGCCCGCCGTCCCGGCGACCCGGCCCGCGTCGTGGCATCGGCGGACCGCATCGCCGCCGAACTCGGCTGGTCGGCCAAGCGGGACGTGCGCGAGATGGTCGCGTCGGCCTGGGCGGGGTGGGTCCGGTCGCATCCGGGGTCCGGGCGGGAGTAACCGCCGGGGTCCGTGGTGGACCCTGCTACACCCCCGGTCCGGTACCGCGCTCCCTCGTCCCCGCGCCCCCCGCTGCCTAGCGTTTTCCACGGAAGCGGCAGGCGGTGCGAGGGAGTTCCCGGAGATGTTCAGACGGCAAGGTTCCACGGCGGGAACCCTGGAGGGCGGCCCGTCGGGCGGGGCCGACGCGCTCCTCCTCGACGGGGTCACCCGGACCTACCGGCGCGGCGGACCCGCCGCGCTCGCACCCCTCCATCTCGCCCTGCCCCGCGGCAGGTTCCTCGCCGTGATGGGGCCCTCCGGGTCCGGCAAGTCCACGCTGTTGCAGTGCGCGGCCGGGCTCGACCGGCCGAGCGCCGGAACCGTACGCATCGGGGGCACGGACATCGGCTCCCTCAAGGAGGCCGCCCTCACCCGGCTGCGGCGCGAGCGCGTCGGGTTCGTGTTCCAGGCGCACAATCTCGTGCCGTCGCTCAGCGTCGCCGAGAACGTCGCCCTGCCGCTGCTCCTGGGCGGCGAGCCCGACGAAGGCCGCGTCTCGCTCGGCCTCGCCGAGGTCGGGCTCGGTGACCGCGGCGACGACCGCCCCGCCGAACTCTCCGGCGGCCAGCAGCAACGCGTGGCCATCGCCCGCGCCCTGGTCACCCGCCCGGAGGTCGTCTTCGCCGACGAGCCGACCGGTGCCCTCGACCCCGTGACCGCGCACGGCGTGCTCGCGCTGCTGCGCCAGGCCGTCGACCAGGACGGCCACACCGTGGTGATGGTGACCCACGACCCGGCCGCGGCGGCCTGGGCGGACGAGGCGCTGTTCCTCTCCGCCGGGCACGTGGCCGCCCGGCTCCACCGGCCGGACAGCGCACAAGTGGGCGCCGTCATGCGGGACCTGGGCCGGCAGGCGGCGGCATGAGCGACCACCGGAACGTCACCGGGCTCCTCGCCTCGCGCGCCGCCCGCATGCACCGCAAGGCCTGGGCCGCGGTCTTCGCCGCGCTTGCCCTCACCTCCCTCCTCCTGGGCTCCTTCGGCCTGGCGCTCGCGTCGGCGGGACTCGGGCACGCGCGAGTGGAGCGCTATGCCGCCGCCGACCTCGTCGTCACCGGCGACCAGAGCACCCGCTTCACGGCCAAGCCGTGGGGCAGCGATCCCGAGACGGCGACGGCGGGCCTGACCGAGCGGGTGCGGGTTCCGCGGGCGGCGCTCGCGGCGGTGCGCGAGGTCTCCGGGGTCCGTTCGGCCGTCGCGGACGAGGTCTTCCGGGTGGGTGTGCGGGGCGGGGCGGCGACCGGACGTCCGTGGCCCGCCGCCCGGTTGGCTCCGCACGCCCTACGGGACGGGGGCGGGCCCGAGCACGCCCGCGAGGTCGTCGTGGGCGAGGGGACGGCCCGCGTCGGTGACCGGATCACGGTCCGCACGTCCGGCAGCGACACCACGTACGAGGTGACCGGGGTCGCCGAAGGCCCCCGCGCCGCTGTCTACTTCACCTCTCCCGAGGCGCGCCGCCTGGCCGGCCACCCCGGATCGGTGGCGGCGATAGGCGTCACGGCGGACCCCGGCACCAGCACATCCACGCTCCACGCGCGCGTGCGCCGCGCCCTGGACACGGCGGACCTCAAGAGCGTGGGCCACCGGGCGGACGGGGACGGGGCCGGGCTGCGCGTCCTGACGGGGAACGGGCGCGGCGGCGCCGAGTTCCTCCAGGTCGCCCCCGCCCGCGCGGGCATGCTCGCGCTGCTGGCTTCCGTGGCTGCCACCGTCGTGCTCATCGCGCTGCTCGTCGTGTCGTCGACGATCGTGCAGGCGCTCCAGCAACGCTCTCGTGAGCTGGGCCTGTTGCGGGCGGTCGGTGCGACGCCTCGGCAGCTGCGGGGCGCGGTGGGGCGCGAGGCGGGGCGGGTCGCGGTGGTGGCGGCGCTGGTGGGGGCGGTCGCGGCGATACCCGCCTTCGCCGGTCTCCGCGCGCTCCTCGACGCCCGCGGTGCGATGCCGCCGGGGATGGAACTCCCGCTCCCCCTGTGGCTGTTGCCCGCCCCGCTGGTGACGGCGGGCCTGACGGTCCTCGCCGCCCGCCTGGCGGCGCTGATCGCGTGCGCGCGGACGGCGAAGGTGCGGCCCGCGGAGGCGTTGCGCGAGGCGTCGCCCGGTACGGCCCGCAAGGTCACCGGGTTGGTGCTGCTGTTCCTGGGCGCGAGCTCGGCGGGCACGGCCACGCTCCAGCGCGGGGAGACGGCGGCGGCCGCCGCCGGTGCGGCGGCGGTCGTCCTGGTCATCGGGTGCGCGCTGCTCGGCCCGTGGATCGCGGAGGGGGCGATGCGGGTGCTCGGGGCGCCGATGCGGCGCTTCGGCGGCCCGGGTGGCCACCTCGCGGCGGCCAACTGCACCGCGTCGGCACGACGCCTTGGGGCGGCGATCACTCCGGTCGTCCTGGTGACGGCGTTCGTCCTGGTCCAGCTCTCCGCCGGTACGACGATGACGCACGCGGCGGGCGCGCAGGCGCGGGACGCGGCGCGGGCGGACTTCGCGGTGACCGCGGAGGGCGGCCTGGCCGAGGGCACGCTGGAGCGGGTCCGCCGTGCGCCCGGCGTGCGGGCCGCGACCGCCGTCACGCGGAGCACGGTGGTCCTGGCCCGCCGCGAGACGGGCTCGCCCCGCCTGGACCGCGTGCCCGCGCTCGGCGTCACGCCGGGCGGCCTCGCACGGACACTGGACCCGGGTGTCCGGGACGGCGACCTCGGCAAGCTGCGCCCCGGCACGGTGGCACTGGGCCGGGACCAGGCACGCGCCCTGGACGCGGGCCCTGGCTCGACGGTGACGGTGCGCTTCGGGGACGGAATCGAGGCGCGGCTGCGGGTGGTGGCAACGTACGACCGGGAACTGGCCCTTGGCGGCTTCCTCTTCTCCCACGAGCAACTGCTCGGCCACACGTCGGCACCGACCCGCATCCTGGTCACGGCGACCGGCACCACCCCCGCCGCGCTCCGTGCGGCGGCCCCCGGTGCGCGGGTGGAGGCGAACCCCGCCCCCGAACGCCTCGAACCGGAGGACCGGGCGCTTGGCGAGGTGGTGACCGTGGCGGCGCTCGGCGCGATCGGCGGCTTCACGGTCATCGCCGTCCTGAGCACGCTCTGCCTCATCACCGTCGGCCGCCGCCCCGAACTCTCCCTCCTGCGCCTCGCCGGGGCGGGACGGTCCCAACTCCGCCGCATGCTGGGCCTGGAGGCGGCAGCCTCGGCCCTGACGGGCCTCACCGTGGGCGCCGCGGTGGCCTCGGTCCCGCTCCTGGCCTTCAGCGCGGCGGTAGCCCGCACGGTGCCGCACGTCGCGGCGTCGCAGGCGGGGCTCGTGGCTCTGGTCATCGCGGCCACGACGGCCGCGGGCACGTTCCCGCCGGCCCGCCGGGCGCTGCGGGGCCGCTACCCCTCACAGGGGCGCTAGCGGTCCGAACAGGCCCCGGAAAGAGCAGCCCTACCCACGGTTCAAATGGGCCAGCACAGCAAGGACCCTGCGATGCCCGCTGTCACTGGGCGGCAGCCCAAGCTTCGCGAAGACGTTGCCGATGTGCTTGCTGACCGCGCGGTCGGACACCACCAGGGACGACGCGATCGTCGCGTTGTCCCGCCCCTCCGCCATCAGCTGGAGCACCTCCCGCTCCCGCGGCGTCAGCGAGTCCAGGGGGTCGTCCCGCCGCCGGGTCAAGAGCTCCGTGACCACCTCGGGATCCAACGCGGTCCCGCCCCCGGCAACCCGCTCCAGCGCGTCGAGGAACTCGTCGACCCGCCCCACCCGGTCCTTCAGCAGGTAGCCCACACCGCTCGCGCCCCCGCCCAGCAGCTCAGCCGCGTACGTCTCCTCCACGTACTGCGAAAGGACGAGCACCGGAAGCCCGGGAATCTCCTCGCGGGCCGCAAGCGCGGCCCGCAGCCCCTCGTCACGGAACCCCGGCGGCATCCGCACGTCGAGCACGGCGACATCCGGACGGTGGGCGACGAGCGCCGGCAGCACCTCGGGCCCGCTCGCGGCCACCGCCACCACCTCGTGCCCCGCGGAGGACAGCAGGAGCACCATCCCCTCCCGCAGCAACGCGTTGTCCTCGGCGATCACCACACGCACGGCAGCTCCACTTCGATCACGGTCGGCCCCCCGACGGGACTCACCACTTCCACGGTCCCGTCGAGCGCGGCGACCCGGCGCCGCATGCCCAGCAGCCCACTGCCGCCCGCGTCATCGGCCCCGCCCCGCCCCTCGTCACGTACCGAGATCCTCAACACCGCGCCACCACGGGAAAGTTCCACCGAGGCCTTCTCCGCACCGCTGTGTTTGGCGGCGTTCGTCAGCGCCTCGGCGATCACGAAGTACGCCGCCGCTTCCACGGCGGCGGGAGCCCGCGGCCCCTCATCGACCCCCTCCGCTCGCACCGACACATCGAGCCCGCTGCTCGCGGCCAGCGCCCGCACCGCCCCCACCAGACCCCGGTCCGTCAGGATCGGCGGATGGATGCCGCGTACGACGTGCCGGAGCTCGGTCAGGGCCTCGTCGGCCTGGTCCTGCGCGTCGGCGAGGAGTTTGCGCGCCGCCTCGGGGTCCTTGTCGAAGGCCCGCCGCGCGAGCCCCACCCGCATCGACATCGCGACGAGCCGCGCCTGCGTCCCGTCGTGCAGGTCCCGCTCGATGCGCCGCAGTTCGGCGCCGTGCGCGGCGACGGCCCCGGCCCGCGTGACGGTCAGCTCCTCCACCCGCTCGGAGAGCCGCGCGGCCCGCTCCGCCTCCGGCGATGCCCGCAGCAGCGCCCCCGACCAGGCCGCCTCCAGATCCGCGATGCGCGCGACCAGCGGAAGCACCACCGCCCGGCGGCCGAGCAGCCCGCACCACACGCCGTCGACCAGCATCCCGACGATGAACACCGGCAGCGCGACGTACAGCAGCAGCCACCCGTAGACGAAGTGCAGGCCGAGCCAGCGCAGATCGCGGTACGTCGCCGGGTCGGTGACCCCCGCCCGCACACGCCGGCCGAGCGTGCCGGTCAGCGGCACGTACGCCTCGGGTATCGCGCTGCCCGTCCAGAGGGCCACGCGGCGCCGCTTGAAGCCGGCCATCCTGCGCAGCATGAGCACCGTCTCGGGCAGGACGCCCGCGCCGACGACGGTGAGCGTCAGGACAAGGGTGAGCAGGACGACGCCGATGAAGAGGTACGACGCCAGGGAGAGCAACGCCGCCGCGCCCAGCTGTTCCAGGGCCCGTTCCGTCCGCCGCAGCGTCTCCCGCATGGTCATGGGTCATGAGGCTATGCGACCCCGCTCGCACACGCGGGCGAGGCCGCTCCCCGGTGGATGGTGTAGTGCGCTACACCCCCGGTCCGGGAGAGCACACCATCGTCATGCCGCCCCGGCTCGGGCAGAGTTGATCACACGGCGCACACCACGCCGAAGCGCACACCACACGGAAAGGCCCCGCCATGAAGGCCCTGCTCTGGCTCGTCCTCGCGATCGCCCTCGTCGCCAACATCTCCACCAGCTTCGCCTTCGACGGCGTACAGCAGGTCCTGATCAGCGTCTGCACCGGCATCGCGACGATCGGCTCGGGCATCGCCCTGTTCGTGATGCGCGAGAGGCACCCGCAGAACTGACCGCCCCGGCCTCCTCACAACGCCCGCAGCGCCGCCGCCGTAGCCGTGGCGAGACTGCCCAGGTACCCCTTGGGCAGCTCGGCCCGCACCACCACGGACCGCCAGTAGAGCGGCCCCGACACCAGGTCGAGGGCAAGGTCCTCGTCGACCCCGTCCCGCACCTCGCCCCGCGCGACAGCGGCCCGCACGATGCCGTTCGCCACCCCGTGCTGACCCTCCCGCAGCGCCTTCTGCATGGCCTCGGCGATCTCCGGGTTGCGTGCCGCCTCCGCCTGGAGATCCGGGATCACCTGCGAGGCCACGGGATGCCGCAGGGCACGCGACGTCACCTCGTACAGCAGCCGCAGATCCCCCTCCAGGGACCCGCTGTCCGGCATCGGCAGGCCCTGGACCGCTATCGCCGACACCAGGTCGAGCACGAGATGCAGCTTGGAGCGCCAGCGCCGGTAGACGGCGGTCTTGCCGACGCCCGCGCGGCGCGCGATGCCCTCGATGGACATGCGCGCGTACCCGACCGCCGCGAGCTCCTCGAAGACGGCGGCCCTGATGGCCTCGGTCACGTCCTCGCGCAGCACCGCGGCCCCGGCGGGCGCCCTGCGGCGCGGCTGCTCACCCGACTGCTCGCGCGACTGTTCATCTCCTGGCCTGCTCGTCGTCATACGGACAGCATAGAACGTGACGACGATACGGTTGCGTTCCGACGTTGCTTGGTCCTACTCTCGACGTGACGACGATACGGACCCGTCCCGACGTCGTAACCCCACGGCTCCCGAGTGAAAGCAGCGGACGTGAGTCAGGTCATCGACGCCCCACCGGCCCCGCCCCGCCCCGCGGCCACCGCGCCCGACCCGGCCGAGCTCGCCGCCCTGCACGGCCTGAGCGTCAGCGGCGCCCGCCCCACGCTCCCCGCCTACGTCCGGCAGCTGTGGCAGCGCCGCCACTTCATCACCGCCTTCGCGACCGCCAAGCTCACCGCCCAGTACAGCCAGGCGAAGCTCGGCCAGCTCTGGCAGGTGATGACCCCGCTCCTGAACGCGGCGGTCTACTACTTCATCTTCGGCCTGCTGATGGACACCAGGCACGACGTCCCGGACTACGTCCCGTTCCTGGTCACCGGCGTCTTCGTCTTCACGTTCACGCAGAGCTCGGTGATGGCGGGCACCCGCGCCATCGCCGGCAACCTCGGCCTGGTGCGGGCCCTGCACTTCCCGCGGGCCGCGCTGCCGGTCTCCTTCAGCCTCCAGCAGCTCCAGCAGCTGCTGTTCTCCATGGGCGCGCTGGTCGTGATCCTGCTCTGCTTCGGCGTGCCGCCGGCGCTCTCCTGGTTCCTGGTCCTGCCGGTCCTCGCGCTCCAGTTCACGTTCAACACGGGCCTGGCCCTCGTCATGGCCCGCCTGGGCAGCAGGACCCCGGACATCGCCCAGCTGATGCCGTTCGTGCTGCGCACGTGGATGTACGTGTCCGGCGTGATGTGGAGCATCGACGCGGTCCTGAAGGACCAGCACCTGCCGCACGCGCTCCAGGTCCTCCTGGAGTGCAATCCCGCCGCGATCTACATCGACCTGATGCGCTTCGCGCTCATCGACAGCTTCCACGCGGACCAGCTCCCGCACCACGTATGGGCGTGGGCCGTCGGCTGGGCGCTGCTCGCCGGAGTGGGCGGGTTCATCTACTTCTGGAAAGCAGAGGAGACGTACGGCCGTGGCTGAAACGACAGCAACCCCCGCAAGCACAGATCTCCCCGCCCCCACCGCCGCCCCCACGGTCATCGTCGACGAGGTCGACATCGTCTACCGGGTGCACGGCGCCGGATCCCCCGCGGGCCGCGGCAGCGCGACCGCCGCCCTGGGCCGCATCCTCAAGCGGGGCAAGGGCCGCGAGGAGTCCGGCGTGCGCAAGGTGCACGCCGTCAAGAAGGTCTCCTTCACCGCCCGCAAGGGCGAGGCCATCGGCCTGATCGGCACGAACGGCTCGGGCAAGTCGACCCTCCTGAAGGCGATCGCGGGCCTGCTGCCCGTCGAGAACGGCCGCATCTTCACCGACGGCCAGCCCTCGCTCCTGGGCGTGAACGCGGCCCTGATGAACGACCTGACCGGCGAGCGCAACGTCCGCCTCGGCGGCCTGGCGATGGGCATGTCCCCGCAGCAGGTCCAGGAGCGCTACCAGGAGATCGTCGACTTCTCCGGCATCAACGAGAAGGGCGAGTTCATCACGCTCCCCATGCGTACGTACTCCTCCGGCATGGCCGCCCGCCTGCGCTTCTCCATCGGCTCCGCCAAGGACCACGACGTGCTCCTCATCGACGAGGCCCTTGCGACCGGCGACCGCTCCTTCCAGAAGCGCTCGGAGGCCCGCA
>NZ_JBNNJZ010000129.1:0-17922 GCF_050270335.1 Streptomyces sp. NPDC059900 | reverse complement strand
GAACAACCGGTGAACGCCACCCGCCCCCGAGTGGCCGCACCGTGAACTCTGCCTGAAACCAGGGGCGTTGACTCGTACCCCCGCCCCCTCCCTCGTAATTTGGCCCCACCCCCACAACGGGGTACGGACAAACGGGGGTCGGTTCGGTGTTGAGTGGTCTTTCCTGGGAGTCGGCGGTCGCCGCCCTCGGGCTCGCGATACCCGTCGGCGCCGCCCTGTGGGAGTTCGGTTTCGCCGGGCGCAAACGCCTCGGCTACCGCGTACAGATGGACACCACCGCGAAGAACGCGGACACCCACCCCCACGCCGGAGTCCTGCGGCAGATGCAGCAGAACGGCACCTCCCTCCTCGACCCCTCATTCGTCCTGCTCAGGATCCAGAACAGCGGCTGGACCCATATCGACGCCACCGACTACGTCGTACGCGACGACGACCAGGTCGGCATCAGGATCAACTTCCCCGGCCGCCGCGTCGACGGCATGGTCGTCACCGAGCTCAGCCACGACTACCTGCGCCCGTGCTTCGACGACGCCACCGGCCTGCGCACGGCCGACGGCCACATCGAACTGCCCCGCGTACCCCTCAACCGCGGCACCCACTACAAAGTCCTCGCCGTCCTGGAACGCGACCAGGATTTCCCGGCCGGCCAGGACTTCCCCGACCCCGTGGTCGTCGCGGGCATAAAGGGCGGCGTACGCGGCGGGCGGATCAAGAAGACCGAGAGCCACACCTTCGCCTCGAAGCCCGTCATGGTCTTCATCGCGCTCCTGGTACTCGTCGCCGCCGCCCAGTCCTTCACCTCCTTCACCAGGGACGACGCCCCCGCCCAGGCCGCACCGGTGGACTGCGCCGCGGGCACGCTGACCCTCTCCGGATCCACCGCGTTCAGGTCCGCCGTCGCCGATGCGGCCAAGCGGTACGTCAAGAAGTGCACGGACGCCCGTATCGACATCACGGACGACACGTTCAAGGGCAGCGTGGCGGGCCTCGACTCACTGGAAGCAGCGGGCAAGAAGACGGCCAAGGAAAAGGCAGGGGGCACGGGGCCCGGACTCCCCGACCGGCTCGCCTTCACCGACGGCGCCAAGGGCGACGGCCGCCCCCAGCTCCTCCCCCGCCCCGTCGCGCTCTCCCTCTTCACCCTCGCCGTCAACAAAGACGCCGGTGTCCAGGACCTCTCCCTCAAGCAGCTGCGCCAGATCTACTCCGGGGACATCACCAACTGGCGCCAGGTGAACGGCAACGACGTCCCCGTCCACCTCGTCAGCCGCCACCCCGGCTCCGGCACCCGCTCCACGCTCGTCCATCAAGTCCTCGCCGACAAGGAGCTCCTGGAGGTCACGTCGGGGGACTGCGCCGGCATGGACCGGAGCAAGCCCGGCCGCTGCGAGGTCGGCGACACCGGCACCCTCCTGGACAACGTGGCGTCGATCCCCGGAGCCCTCGGCCACAGCGAGGCGGGCGCCGCGCTCGCCCACGAGGGCATCCAGCAGGTCCGCATCGCCGGTTACCCGGCCACAGTGGAGGGCGCGGACGCAGGCGCCTACCCGTACTGGCAGACAGAGTTCGCCTACACCTACGGTGAACCCCCCGCCGACTCAGTGGCCGCGGGCTTCCTGCGCTACCTCACGGAGGGCGCGGGCAAGGACAGCCTGCCGGTGCACGGCCACCGCCCCTGCTCGGAACTGGAGAAACCGCTGCTCTGCCGCCCGGTCGGCTAACGCTGCCCCTCCCGCGGGGCTTCGAACGCTTCGGCGGCGCGCGTGAGCCACGCGTGGATCTCCCGCCACTGCTCCGGATCCGATGAGTCGATCTGCCCGCGCAGGGTGTCCTCGATGCCGCCGACCTCGGCGGTCGCCTTGGCGAGGGTGGCGGTGCCGTGCTCGGTGAGGGACAGGGTCCGGTGGCGGCCGGTCATGCCCGCACGGTGGACGAGCCGTGCGCCGACGAGGCCGTCGATGATGCGCAGCATGGTGGGCGGGGTGACGAAGGCCCGCCCGGCCAGCTCCGCGTTGCTCATGCCGGGGGTCCTGGCCAGCAGATTCAGCGCCGTGTACTGCGGCATGGTCAGCCCGTGCGCGGCCAGCCTGGCGTCCATCTCGCGCCGCATGGCCTGCTGAAGGCGCTTGACGGCGAATCCGAGCGAGACCGATGGGTCAAAGTGCGCGTCGTCCATGGACTCCATGCTACGTTGAAAACGATTAGCACCCTAACGGTTGCCAACGCGGCCATCCTGGAGGAACCCCGATGAGCACCACCGAGACGCCCGCCACCGATGACCCCACCGGCGTGGACTTCGTATCCCTGCAGGTCAGCGACCTGGAAAAGTCCCGCGCCTTCTACTGCGACACCCTCGGCCTGCCCGCCGCACCGACCAGCCCGCCCGGAGCCCAGCTCATCGCCTCCCGGCCGGTCTTCATGGCGCTGCGCACCGACATCACGCCGGAGCCCGGAACCGCCGGACGCGGCGTGACGCTGTGGATCGCCGTGGACGACGTGGATGCCCTCTACAAGGCGGTGGCGGAGAGCGGCGCGGAGACGGAGGCGGAGCCCGCGGACGGCCCCTTCGGCCGCATGTTCACCGTCGCCGACCCCGACGGCTACCGCCTCACCCTGCACAACGCGGCATGACGACCACGCATCAGGCCCAGTTGACGGTGCGCGGCAGCTACGACCTGCGTCAGGCCCGGCGCTTCCTGGAGGCCTGGCCCCCGGGAGAGCCGGGCCCCGCCGACGACGCGCTCCAGTTCACCTACTGCGCACCGCCCGACTGGACGCCCACCAGCGTACGGATCACACAGCCGCATCCCGCGACGCTGACCCTGACGTCATCGGCCCCCGTCACCCCGCACCTGACGGACGACGTGGCCCGCATCCTGTCGGTCGACGTCGACGGAAGCCCGCTGGACGACATCGCGGCCCGTGACCCGGTGATCGACGCCCTGGCCCGCTCGGCACCGGGCCTCAGGCCGGTCTGCTTCTGGAGCCCGTGGGAGGCGGCCTGCTGGGCGGTGCTGAGCCAACGCACGTCGAGGCGAGCCGCGTCGGCCCACAAGCAGCGCATCACGCAGCTGCTGGGCCCACGAGTGGAGTTCAGCGACAACAAGGGGAACAAGCACATCGGCGCGGCGTTCCCGGCCCCCCGGACCGTGGCGGAAGCCACCACCCTGCCGGGAGTCAACCCGGTCAAGCTCGAACGCATCCAGGCGATCGCCCGCGCCGCGGACGACGGCGCCCTGGACGCGGCGACGCTACGGGCCATGCCAACCGACGATGCCCTGGCCCGCCTCCGCGGGCTCCCTGGGATCGGCCCGTTCTCCGCCCACCTGATCCTGATCCGCGCCGCCGGCGCCCCAGACGTCTTCCCCGCCACGGAACCCCGCCTGCTCCACCACATGCGCGCGGCGTACGCCCTCCCGGAAGCAACCCCCCAGCAACTCACCGCACTGTCCGAAGCCTGGAAACCCCTGCGCTCCTGGGCCTCGTTCCTCCTCCGCGCCGTGCCCCAGCCGGGGCTCTCCGGGTGACCGGCAGAGGGGTCAGCGATTCACGGCTTGGATCTCCCGTACGGGAATGCGCCGGGTCGTGCCGAAGGAGCCGGACGGCAGGGTGCCGCCCTCGCCCGTGGTGCTCGTCCAGCGGATCTTCCAGGTGAGGGTGGCCCGGAGGGCGTACGTGCCGTGCACGGGCGTGGAGCGCAGATACGTGACCCCGCACGGCGGCACACTGTCCGCCTTGCCCCGCGTGTAGGGCTCCCCGATGCCGCCGTCCCTGCGGATCGCGCAGCCGCCCGACGCGGGGAAGCGTGTCGCGTCGGAGGTGCCGGGATCGATGCGCAGGGCGTAAGGCTCAGCGGTTGTCGTCGTCGCGAGGCCCGTGCCGGGGAGGCTCGCGGTGACGGAGACCTTCCTGAACCTGCCCCTGTCCAGCCAGACCCAGGTGGGCAGGTTCACCATGGACCCGCTCTTCGGGGCCGTCTCGATCTCGGTTCCGGGGACGGGGAGTTCGTCGTACGCGTACTGGGCGAGGACCTTCGGCGAGGCAGCCAGGGGCTCCGCCGGGGTCTCTCCCTCGTCCACCCAGAAGGGCTGCCGGTCGCAGGACGTGGCGTCGGGGTCGTCCTCGCGGTTCGGATTGACCACCGCCGCCCAGAACATTCCCTTGCCTTGCTTGGAGAGGTTGTAGTTCTTGTACGGGTGGCCGTCCTTGTAGCGGCGCTCCAGGACGGCGCTGATGGCGTACCCGATCCCGCCCACCAGCGGCGCCCCCGCCCCGAACGCCCGCCACGCCTCGACGGTGCGCTCGATCTCCTTCGGGGAGAACGCGGGCTCGTACCAGCAGGCCGGGGGGCTCCAGTTCACGGCTGTGGCCGGAGTCAACGTGCCCGTTCCCGACGAGGAGGAACCGCCGTTGACGGTGGTGCGGATGCTGGTCCGCGCATGGATGTTGCCGCCGCTCGCACCGCCCCCGGCGGCGACCTCCTCCTTGCCGGCTCCGCCCGTGCCGATGCCGGAGGCGGACGAGGGCCACGAGGCCAGTGCCAGGACCACCACGGCCGCCGTGACGCATTGCCGCTTCACCGCGGCAGGCATGCGTCGGCCCCTCGCTTCGAGAAGCCCTTCGTGCTCTGCCAGACACCCTTCGAGTTCAGTGTCAGCCGCGTGTTGTAGAGCACGTAGTTGTCGTCCGGCTTCGTCTGACCGGACTTCTTGGTCACGCCGGTCCTACGGTCCGTATTGGCGGCGCCGCTCTCGTCGGCGCAGTAGACGAGCGTCGCCGTCCTGTCGTCGACGACGGTCACCCTGCGGTCGAAGTAGCGGATCGTGCCCTTGTAGCTGATGCCTGCGTCCAGGAAGCTCCGCACGTACTTGGCCTCCGACAACAGGGACTCGCCCTTGTTGTAGAAGCGCAGGGCGGCAGAGGTCGGAGTTCCCCTGACGATGGCGTCGCTCTCGGCGTTGATCCCCCGCTCGCTGTCTGCGAGCACCGCGTCCTTCGTCACCTCCCCGGTCCGGGGCCCCTCGAAGACGTTCTTCACGCTGCCCGGCAGCTTGACCGTCGGCCGCTCGACGTCGTCCGCGGCGGCGGATGCCGTGGGCCCGGCCGAACCGGTCGACGTATCTGCGCCGGCGATCTTCTCCGTGCCGCCGGGATCTCCCCTGCCGCACCCGGCAACGATCACCGTGGCCGCAGCCACACCAACCAGCGTCGACGCCACCCGCGTACGCACCCGACCCTACCTCCCTGTCCCTCCCCGCAAAGGGGAACAGGCGGTAAAACCCCCCGCGACCACCGAAGGTCACCGCAGGGCCAACGTCCACCGGAGTGAAAGTCGGACGAGTGAGGTGACCCTCTGGGTGGACGGCCCCCGAACGGCAAGGGACCCGGCGCACGGTTACGCCGTGCCGGTCAGCCGACCTCGTTCTCCGCGATCGCGCTTCCGCGCACCGTGACGTCGCCGCCGTAGAACATCCCGGTGAACACCGGGCTGTAGGTCATCTGGACCTCGACCTCGACCTGCTGGGCGTTGGCCGTCACGCAGTGGGTCGCCGCCACGTCGGGGCCGCTCATGCCCAGTTCGCGGGCGAATGCCTGGGCTCGTGCGCCGCAGTTCTCGTAGTTGATGGGGGCGCCCTTGGCGCCTTCGTAGATGCCTTCGCGGTCGATGTCCTGCGCCGCGTAACGCGCCGCCTGTTCCGCTATGTCGGCGGCCCGCTCGCGCTTGGAGATGGACATGCCGCCGTCGATGACGAAGGCCGAGAGGGAGAGGAAGACCAGAGCGAAGATGATGACGGCGCCCGCGCCCGAGCCGCGGTCGTCGAGGCGTTCCCGGCGGGTCGAGAGCCACTCGCGCAGGGTGGATACGGTGCTCACGCCGACCTCCTCAGCGGGTCGAGCGAGGAGCTGAAGCTGGCCTTCAGGGTCGTCGGGATGTCCAGGCCGATCAAGTCCAACCCCCGGATCTCGCAGCTCACTTCGACGGTGAAGAACGGGTCGACCTCGGCCTTGAAGCCGTTGCTCGTCTTGGTGATGCTGACCGGCCCGGAGCAGACGTCCGCGAGGTCGGCCTCCGCGGCGGCCTTCGCCTCGGCCATCGCCGTGCCCGCGTCCTTCTGGATCGAGCCCGCGCGTGCCGCGTCGCGCGCCGCCCCGTCGATGGCGCCCCGGCCGTCGACGAGCTGTCCGAAGGCCACCAGGACCAGGATGAAGAGGATCATCACGGGGGCGAGGATGACCACCTCGATGGTCGAGAGCCCCCGGTCACCCGCCTCGGACAGGACGCGGCGCAGACGCAGAGCAGTACGTACTCGTACGTTCTCCATCAGCCGCCCTCCCCGTCCTGCACGAACCGCTCCACCGGCCCGGACGACTGCGCGTGCACCGTCAGGTCGAGGCCGGGAAAGACCGAGGGGACCTTCGCGGTGATCTCCACCCCGACGGTGTTCGCCTTCGGCTCGATCATCTTCACGTCGGGGCCGATCACCAGCTGCGGCCCCAGCTGCTGGATGTAGGCGTCGACCACGTCACGCGAGTTGCCCCGCCAGCCGCCCGGGTTCTCGTCGGCCGTCGCGCGGGCCTTGCGCGCGCCCGCCTGGGCCGCGGCCTGGGCGACATGGTCCGCGAAGAAGTACAGCGCGAACTGCACCGTCGCGAAGATCATGAAGAAGAGGACCGGAGTGAGCAGCACGAACTCGATCGCGGTCATGCCGGATTCACCGCGGGTGGAGGCTGCCTCCACCCTGCGGCGTACCCATCGCTTCACGCACCCGCGCACTCGTCCCCGCCTTCGTTCCCCGTAACCGACCGACCGGCCGACTGACCGATCAGCAGGTGCTGCCGGCGTCCGCGCCCTTGATGCACTCGCCGACCTTCTTGGCGCCCGAACCGAGGGCTTCGTTGATGATCGCGGCGACCACGCCGACGATCGCCACGACGACCGCCGAGATGATGACCCACTCGACCGCGGACGCACCACGGTCGAGCTCGCCGGAGCGGGCACGCTGCACGCGGCCCTGCAGGAAGGTGATCACGAGGTCCAGACCGGGGTTGCCGGTGCTGAAGTTCCGTCCGTTCATGGTGAGTTGTCCTTTCAGGAGTGGGGGGAAGGGTCCCGGGCCGCCGCCGTCCGCCGGCCCGTCCATCGCCGTAGAGATCGCTAGACCTGGAACACGCGCATGGCCGCCGGGAAGATGAGGAAGACCAGGAAGCCGGCACACAGAAGAAGCTGGGCGACGAGCATCGACTGGGACTTCTCGCCCGCGCTGCCCTCGATCTCGGCCATCTCGCGGTGCCGCATCGTCTCGGCACGCGAGGCGAGCGACTCGCGCACCTTGGCGCCGTCGTCCGCCACGAGCGCCAGGGACGCCGACAGGTCCTTGAGCTCCTCGACGCCCAGTTCCTCGCCGAGCGCGCCCAGTGCCTGCCACTGGCTGATGCCGGTGATCCGGGCATCGGCCAACGCCGCGCGGATGCGCCGCGTCGCCCAGCCGTCCGAGATCTCCGCCGCGGCCATCAGGGCCTCGGGCAGACCCCGGCCGCCGGCCAGGCTCATCGACACCAGGTCCAGATAGGCGCCGATGACGCGGCGCAGGTCGCGCCGCTTGTTCGCGGCGTCCCTGCGCACTTCGAGGTCGGGCAGGAAGAAGAACAGTGCGCCGAACATGAGGGCCAGCCAGACCGGGATGATCGGGCTCTTGCCGACACCCAGGGTCCAGATGACCGCGAACAGGAACGGCCCGAAGAAGACACCCGTGGCAGCGAGCAGCGTCTTCGTGGCCAGGAACTTCTCCCAGCTGCGGTCGAGCACCGCCAGGTCGGCCCGCAGCGAACGCTGTTCCCAGCCCTGCTGCAAGTAGAAGTCGGCGACGCGCGCACCCACCCGGGCACGGGCCGAACCGAACCGGCCCGCGTCACCCTTGGTCTCGTCGGACGTGGCGCGATGCGACTCGTACGCCGCTCCCCGCGCCCGCATGGCGTCGATCCGCGCGACCGTGGCGACCGCGCTGCGCTTGGAAGGCATCAGGGCACGTACGAGGGCGTAGATGCCCAGGCCCATGATGGCGCCGATCACTATCGGCATCGTCAGGCTCATCGACGTACCCCCTCAGGATTCCCGTAGGCCTGACCCGGCTGCGGCTGCGGCGTCTGCGGCTGCTGGCCGTACGGACCCGCCTGGCCCGCCGGCGGCGCCTGCTCGCCCGAACCCGTGCCGGGCGCGCCGCCCGGACCCCGCGGGCGCACGAACTGCACGCCCGGCTCGTCCTTGACCAGGAAGCGGTCCGGGGTCTCCACCGTCGAGAGCTTGCGCAGCCACCAGAAGCCGAGTGCGAACAGGCCGCAGACGCAGGCGAGCACGAGCTGCCCGACCGCGGTGCCGTAGGGCGAGACGAAGTCGCGGTTGAAGATCGAGAGGCCGAGCACGAACGAGATCGACACCGCGACCACGATCTGCACCGAACGCCGCGTCGACGCGCGCTGCGCCATCACGCGCTGGCGCATGTCGACCTCTTCGCGCGCCGACTTGGCCAGCGCGCCGAGGACCTGCCGCAGACCCGGACCGCGCAGCTTCGCGTTCAGGATCAGGGCGGCCACGATGATGTCCGCCGACGCGTCGTCGATCTCGTCGGCGAGCACCTGAAGTGCCTCGGGCAGCGGCGTACGCGCCCGCAGCCGGTCCACCAGGGCGTCCAGGTGCGGACGCAGGACGGGAGCCGCCGCCCGCGCCGAAGCGGGGATCGCCTGCTCCAGGCCGACCGCGCCCGCGATGGTGTCGCGCAGGGACTCCGTCCAGGCGGCGAGGGCCTCGACGCGCTTCATCTGCGCGCGCTCCTCCTTGGCGCCGCCGAACAGCTTGTCCCAGAAGAAGACGAGGATGCCGGACGCGATGCCCGCCACCGCCCACCGCGTGAGCAGCAGCACCACGAGGCCCACGCCGATGGCCATGGAGCCCCGCTGGCCCGCGAACCGGATGAGTTCGCTCGCCCGCTCGCTGGCCCGCTGCTTCTCGTGCTCGGGCTTCACCGGCAGTCCGCGCAGCGCGATCGCCAGGACCGCGAGGCCACCGCCGACCGCGATGCCGCAGCCCAGTGCGTACAGGACGGGCAGCGAGAAAAGGCCGCCCATCGAGCCGAGTGAGTTCATGTCGTGCTCACCCCCATTGCCCGGCGGGGCGGTAGCCGAAGACGGCCAGGTCGTCCATGCAGGCGATCGGCGCGTGCGCCACGACCTGCCCGTTCGGGGCCTCCGCGAAGACCTCGCTGGACAGGACGCGGCCGTCGACGCCGTTGACCTCGCGGACCGAGGTCACCATGCGCTGGAGCTTGCCGCCGGTCTGGTAGTTGTTGCGCCGCTGGATGAAGACGACGAAGTTGACGGCTCCGGCCACGAGCATCTGGCTGGCCTCGATGGGCAGCCGCTCGGAGGCCTGGAGGGCGTACGTCGAGATGCGGTTGAAGACCTCACTCGAACTGTTGGCGTGGATCGTGGAGAGCGAGCCGTCGTTGCCCTGCGACATCGCGTTGAGCATCGTCACGATCTCGTCGCCCAGAACCTCACCGACGATGACCCTCGACGGGTTCATGCGGAGCGATCGGCGCACGAGCTCCGCCATCGAAATCTGGCCCTGGCCCTCGGAGTTGGGCAGGCGCTCCTCGAACGCGACGACGTTCGGGTGCAGATCGGCGTACTGGTCGAGGCCGAGCTCAAGGGCTCGCTCGACGGTCACCAGACGCTCGTGCGGCGGGATCTCGTTGGCCAGGGCCCGCAGCAGGGTCGTCTTCCCGGCGTTCGTCGCGCCCGCGATCATGATGTTCTTGCGGGCCCGCACCGCGCACGCCATGAAGTGCGCGACCTCGGGCGTGATCGTGCCGTTGCCCACCAGGTCCGACATGAAGACCTTGCCCATGCGGGCACGTCGGATGGAGAGCGCGGGGCGCCGCGTGACGTCCATGACGGCCGACAGACGCGAGCCGTCGGGCAGCCGCAGATCGAGCTGCGGGTTGGCGGAGTCGAAGGGGCGCGAGGAGAGACCGGAGTAGGCGCCGAGGATCTGGATGAGCTCGATGAGCTCCTCGTCGGTCTCGGCGACGGGGTCGCCCTTGACCTCGCGGCCGTCCGCGTATCCGACGAAGACCTGGTCGTACCCGTTGATGTCGATGTTCTCGACCTCGGGGTCGTCGAGCAGCGGCTGGAGCCGTCCCACGCCGAAGAGCGCGGCGTGCACGGCGGCCGCGTACTTCTCCTCCGTGTCGGCGTCCAGCGGGGTGCGCCCGGCGTTGATCTCTATCCGGGCGTACTCCTCCAGGATCTGGGCGATGACCGCGCGGGCGTACTGCCGCTCGTCCTCGCCCGACATGGGGGTGACGCCGGAGACCTGGTCCAGGCGGCGCTGCTCGGCGATGCGGTCACCGGCGTCCTGCCGGAACCGCTTGACGAGCTGGTGATCGACGGGAACGCTCATCGGCCTGCCCCGTGCACGCCGCCGTGCGTGCCGTGCACTCCGCCGTGTACTCCGCCGTGCGCGCCCTGTGCGCCCGCGTTCGGGTTGGCCCAGGCGGCGCCGTACTGCTGGTACAGGTCGACGGTGACCTTGCGGGCCGAGCGGATCAGCATGGACTTGTCGAGACGCCCGCGCTTGCGTCCCGCCAACTGCTCGGCTCCCGCGTGGTCTTCGGCGAGCGTGCCGACGACCCGGGCGCCGGTCTGCGCTGCCATCAGCATTTCGTTGACCTGGTGGACGAGCTTGCCGGACGTCGAAGGGTCCGCGATCAGGAGTACGCCGATGAGCGGGGTCGCGAGCGACGCGGCGCCGCGCGATCCGCCGTGCAGCTTGGCGGCCAGGGCGGCGGCACGGTCGCGTACACGCGCGATGGCCTCGGGCTCGGTCCGCGATACGAGCAGCACGAGGGCCGCCTGCGGGAAGAGCTCGACGGCAGGGGTGTCCCCGCTGATACGACCGCAGTCGGCAATGACATCGGCGGGCGCGTTCGGGGAGTCGGCGAGCTGCGAGAAGGCACGGCCGAGGGTCGGCCAGAGCCCCGCGAGCCCGGCGGCCTGCTCGGCGACGCCGAGCCCGACGAGCACCTCGAGGCCGCCGCTCAACGGCTGCGTGTGGTCCCAGAGTTGGTCGGGTACGAGGCCGCGGCGTGCGGTGGCCGCGATGCTGAGCATCCCGGTGTTGGGGTTGAGCGGTCCGCCGTGCGCGGCGGCACTGCGGTAGACCAGGTCGCCGCCGGCGGGGTCGGTCTCCGCGACGAGCACGCGCCGCGGCCAGACGGCTGCGAGCGCGACGGCCGCGGTGGTGACTCCGGGAGATCCCTTGTCCGCAGCGAGAGCAATGAGCGCCATGTCTCTTCTACTCGCCTCTAGTTGCCGTTGGGAGACACTTGGACGAGAGACACGGCACCGGCGGACGCTGCCCTGGTGACGGCAGCCGCGTCGGCGGTGTCCACCTGAAGCGTGACGCCCAGGGCGCCGGTGCTCACGGTGGCGTCGCTCTTGTCCGCGACGGTGCTGACACGGGCGCCCGAGACGATCGGCGAGTCGCTCGCGCTCGAACCGGCGGAACCGCTGCTGCCCTTGTCGCCGGAGCCGGATGCGGCGTCACCGACCTGGTAGACGTCCACCGTGTCGCCGTTCTTCAGGCCGGAGGCGGGGTACTGCCCCTCCTTGAGGGAGACGCCGACCGCGGACTTGCCCGCGGGCAGGCCGCCCTTGCTGGAGAACATCTCGCCGACGGCCACGGCACCCTTGGGGATGGTGTTGGTGGCCTTGAGCTTCTTCAGCCCTTCGAGCTGATCCCACTTGACGTAGTTGATGCTCGCGTCGTCGGCGACCATGACGGAGGTGACGTTGTCACCGCTGACCGTCTCGCCCGCCGGGATCTCGGCCGTCACCTTCACGACCTCTACACGGTCTCCCGCGCGCAGCACGAGGACGGTGGCACCGAGGGCGCCGACGAGGATGAGCAGAACGGCCAGGGCGGCAAGTGCCGGTTTGCGCTCGCGAGGCGGCGCGGGAAGGCGCTCACCGACCGCCGGCTGAACCGGTGCGGCGGAACGGCTGTTGCCCGCCCCCGTACGCTCTTGGATCTTCACGCAACTGCTCCCCGTACGCCCAAGAAGATTCGGTCATTTTCAGACACTCGCGACTCTCTTCGCCCGCCTCGGGCGGGCTATTCAGTCCCAGGCACAGTGTCAAGTCATCGCACCGTATCAGCAGCACATAAGCCCCTCAAGGCGCGTTGAGACTGCTGCGACCCGCTCCCGCCATCGTTACCCACGCGCAATCCGTACTCCATGGTTCCCACGCATTCCGGGATCCCGGGTGGAGATGATGATGTGCGGACGCGAATATTTACTCTTTGCGCAACGGGTGCCGCGAGGTGCGGTGACGAGGAACACCCGCCGCCCACCGACCGACGAACAGCTGCCCCATCAGCCGCACGGATGACGCGGGGAGGGGCAGGAGTGGTTCCCGGTTGGGCGGAGTTCGGCCATGTGCGGGCCCGCGGGGCACCTTTGAACCCCTTTCGGGTTCCCCTCCGTACTCGATGAACCCCGCCCCGCACTCTCCCCTCTCACCATCCGGAACGCCGAGATCCGCAGGGACGGCGTACCGCACCAGATTTCCCTGTCCTGTTCCGTTCTGTTCCGTTCTGTTCTGCCCATATTCGGCACGAAAGAGAAGTTCAACCCCCATGAGACTCTCCTTCACTTCGTACGTCCGACGCTCGACGTCACGGACTGCGTCACGCAAAACCATGGCGGCGACGGCCGGCGTAGCCACGGCGACGCTCGCCCTGCTGGCCACCGGCACCCCCGCCGCGCACGCGATCATCGGCGGCACCGAAGTCTCCAACGACGCCTATCCGTTCATGGCGGCGGTCATGGACAAGGGCGCCGGCAGCGCGCTCGACCGCCAGTTCTGCGGCGGCAGCCTGGTCACCGCGGACACGGTGATGACGGCGGCGCACTGCCTGGTCGACGACGCGGGCAAGCCCCTGAAGCCGAAGAAGCTCCAGGTGGCGGTGGGCCGCACGGTCCTGTCCAAGTCCGGCCAGGGCCAGATACGCAACGTGGCGAGGGATGGGGTGGTGGTCCACCCCCGCTACCTCGGGGGCAAGGAGGCGTACGACGTGGCCTTCATCCAACTCAGCAAGCCGGTAAAGGGAATCTCGCCCATCGCCCTCCCCACCCAGGGCACGGACGCCCTGATCCGCCCCGGCCAGAAGGCCACGGTCGCAGGCTGGGGCAACACGGACACGGACCTCCCCAACACCCCGGACCGCCTGCGCCAGGTAAAGGTGCCGATCCTCTCGCACGCGGAATGCGGGACGAGTTACGGGGAGTACGACGCAAAGGTCAACTTCTGCGCGGGCGTGGAGACCAAGGACTCCTGTCAGGGCGACAGCGGCGGCCCCATCTTCCGCAACGTCCCCGGCCGCAGGGCCCCGATCCAGATAGGCGTGGTCTCGTACGGGGACGGGTGCGGGGCGCAGGGGGCTCCGGGGGTGTACACGTCGGTGAGCTCTTCGAAGCTGTGGAAGACGCTGGATGAGTCGGCTGCGGGGAAGAGGGTGAAGCGGGGGATGGGGCGGCGCTGAGCCCGCATTGACGCTGGGAGTTCGGCCCGGTCGCGAAGCCGGGCCGAGCTTCCGCCGGTCTGTTACAGCGCCGGTGCAGGGAGGCTCGCTTCCGCCCCGGGCGGCCCACAGAGCACCGTCTCAAGGGCGTCCCGCTGTACGTCAGGTAGGCGCTCCCCTAGAGGCTCCTGCCGGGGGCTGTGTTCACCGTCGCAGATCCAGCTCCGCTCATCGACGTCGTACGTCCACGTCGCGGCTCCCCACATGGGATGCCCCTCCAGCAACTGGGCGGCCAACGCCTCGCAGCCGGGCGGGGCACCTTGCGCGACCAGTGCTTCGACGACGGCGTCCACGGCTTCGGGCGGCGCGTCCGCGTCTCCCAGCACGGGGAGGAGAAGCAGCAGCCGGGCGTGTGGGTCGGTGACTCCGGCGGCTTCCGCGGGGGCGGGGAGCAGAGCGGCAAGCTCTGGCCAGCAGAGGCCGGGGCCGATGCGGTCCTGATCATCGGAGGCGAGGACGAGAGCGCGGGAGTCCGGCCAGTCCCGGTGCGTGAGGAAGTAGTCCGTGGTCGTGAACTCCTCGCCACTGTTGTAATGCACGACAATCGCGAAGCCGCCGGCGAGCGACACGGTGAACACCGGCCAGGCGGACCGGTCATGCAGCCTCTCCAGGGCTACACCGGCATCGGCGGCGTCGAAGCCGAACGCCTCCGCGGGGAAGCCTTCGCTGAGGTCGGCTAGATGGGCGGCCCAGAAGCCGGGTACGTCCAGCAGGGGCAGGCCGTCCGTGAGGGGGGCCGATGCGTACCGGTGCAGTGCCATCGCCATGCCGGCCCCCTCTACGATCGTGCAAGTACGCCCGTCAGTCCCTTAGCCGAGCCGCAGCGAACTCCAGCAGTTCGTCGAGGCCGATCTCTCGCGGCGCCCCGTCCTTTGTGTCCCACTCCGCCATGTACCAGGCGCCATGCCATTCCACTCGCCATACCTTGGCGTGACGGTTCTCGAATTCAACGAAACTCTCGGGTGCGCCGTCCATGTCCCGGAGTTCCTGTTGCAGCCGGAGCTCCTCCGTGAACCCGCGGCCTGGGTTGGTGCTCCGCGCCTTGGTTCGGGTGTTGGCGTAACGCATCTTGAGGAACGGAACAGGATCGCGTGCGAGAAGCCGACTCTTCCCCAGCATCTTGTACCGGGTGATCGCTTCGCTCTCGGATTCCTCACCGGAGAATTCGCAGGCGTACGCCGGTAGCACCACACGGACAAGCGGCATCAGTTCCGGGTTCTCGTACGAGTAAAACCGATGTACCTCAGGTGACGTCGCCGCGACGGTGTCAAATGCGAATCCTGCGGGGGGAACGAAGCCTGCTTCGAATCCGATGCTCGGATTCGCGGCGAACATAGCATCCTCGTGATCACGTGCGAACCCGAGCACGGCTACCGCCAGCTCGTGATCATATGAATCAGCGGCCCTGACCTGCAGGAGCCGAAGGCCATCCGCAGACAAGGCTCCCGCGAAGTCGATGCCGGGCGCCGGGGACCAATACCAGGCATTTTCCAGACCATCGAGCTGAACAGAGCCAGGGAAACCGGCCACTACTTCTCGGATGTTCATCGGTTCTCTGTCTCCTCGACTAGCTGCACGAGTATCCTTCGCCCGTCTCCTGAGTGTACGTATCCGTCATACGGCCTCCACCACGCGAGTTTTCGCGGCCGTTCATGGGCTCCATGTGGTCCGTATTGTTGTAAAAGTCGTTTCTCGATGCCCGGTCCGAGAATCTTCCCTCACGGTTCCAGTGCGCAACCACCGGATCCAGGTGCTCATAAGTAACCGCACGATGGAACGGCTGCGTGTTGTTCGCTCGGGGGTCCCACAGCAGATTTCGGTCACCGTCACGCCAGGTCAATTGGTCCCGCGGGATACGCTGGTTGTTGCTGTCGCGCGGAACCCCGTTGAGGGCCCGCCCTTCGTCCGTGTAGTGAGTGACCATGTGGTCGTGTGTGGAGACACGGTAGTCGGAAGGATACTGACTGCTCCGGGTGAACTCCCGCCCGTCTTCATCCGCTGGCGGGAGACTGGGGTCACGGCCGAACCGCATGCCATTGTTCGGGTCCTGCCAGGCCAGTCCCAGCGGGTCGGCCCACCGGTAGGGATTGGGTACGTAAGCCCTGTCGTTCGGGGCAGGCGCGAGGCCGAGCGGATCCGACGATACGTACTGACCGATCCGCGGGTCGTAATAGCGCTGGAAGTTGTAATGCCAGCCGGTTTCCGCGTCAGCGTACTGACCTTCGAAGCGCAGTGGGCAGTCCACACTCCCCGCTGTTGTTTCCTCCCTCAGCCCGGCGGAGAGGGAGCCTCCCCAAAGAAGTGTGCGCTGCTGCCAGGCCACTTCTCCGTCCGTGGAGACAAGTTCGGCCGGGGCTCCGGACAGGTCCGCGACAATGGCGTGGAATCGGGCGTCCTGGTCCTGATCCGCCCGGTCGAACTGCGCCACGGGCCGGTGGCCGCCGGGCTCGTAATCCCAGGCGGTGACACGGCCGTTCTTGGTGACTTGTTCGATGAGGCGCGTGTCGTCCCAGACGAAGAGCACCTCGTCCGCGACGCTGCCTTCGTCGTCCAGTCGTTGCTTGGCCACACGGCGGCCAGCAGGGTCGTAGCGATATCGCCACCGAGTGCCGTCCGGGGTCGTCGTGCCGACGAGCTGGTTGCGGCTGTTCCACAGATAGGACTGAACCCGATGCCGACCGCTCAGCAGTCGGTGGATGACGCGGACGACACGGCCCTCCGCGTCGTGTTCGTAGCGCGTACGCCCTGCCCGCTGAACCCTGGTGCCGGCGAGGACACGATCCCCGACCGTGTCCTCGGCGCCGGGGGTCGCAGCGTGGCTGATGTTGCCCACTTCGTCGTACTGGTACGTCTCGGTCCAGCGCCGCGCTTCCACGGCCGTGACACGGCCCGCGGGGTCGAGGGTGAATCGCCGTGTGCCCGTGGTCAGGTCCCGGATCTCTGTCGGGATGCCGTCCGGACGGTAGGCGTACTCACGTTGCTGGAGCAGGACCTCGTCCTGGTCTTGGGGGTGAGCATGCTGATCGGGGATCCTCGAGAGGCGTTGCGCAGCGAGACGCCCCGCGTTGTCCCACGTCTGTGTGAGGGCGACCCCGCCCGGCAGGTGACGTGCGGTTTCCCGATGGGCCCGGTCGAAGCCGAAATCAATGCGATGCCCAGCGGTGTCCAAGGCGGTGGGGTGGCCTGCCTCGTCATACGTCCAGGTGGACTCGATACCCGTGGGTGTACGGCGCTTGGTGCGTCGCCCTCGTGCGTCGTACTCATATGTGGTGGTCCGACCGTCGATGCTCTCTGAGAGGATCTGCCCGGCGGCGCTGAACTCGCGCTCCACAGTCGCGTCCGGCCCGGCCTCTCGGACCAAGTTTCCGGCCTCGTCGTAGGTGTAGTACGACACCTCACCGTCGTAGTGCGTCTCCAGGGTCCGGCCGAGCACGTCGCGACGGAATTCGATGACTTGCCCCGCACCATTGGTACGCGAGAGCAGATCACCCATGGCGTTCAATTCATACGCGACAGTACGCCCGTTGAAGTCCGTCTCCGAGGTAACCCGATTCGCCTCGTCATATCTGTACTGCCAGCTGCGCTCACTGGGGTCCGAAACATGCAACAGATTGAGTTCGGTGTCATAGCCGAAGGAGTACGTAGATCCGTCGGACAGCGTCCGCTCCACCACCTGCCCAAAGGGGCCTATCTTGTATCTGGTGCTATTCTCGGCCCGGTCAGCCTGTGAGACCAGATTCCCTTCTGCATCCCATTCCGATATCTCTCGGAACCCATCCGCCCCTTCACGCAAAACCGGCCTCCCTTCGATGGTGAAGCCAAAACGGGTCACACCACCGAGCGGATCGGTGAAGGACCGGACACGGCCGAAGGAGTCCCGCTCGACGCGACTGGTTCCACCCTCTGCGTCAGTGAACTCTAGGGGCAGGCCAGCCGTGTTGCAGCGTGCCAAACTGGTACGACCGGCGACGTCCGTCACTGCGACAAGGCCACCGATCTCGTCGTACGCGTAGAGAGTTTCGGAGCCTTCGTAGTCAACGGTGGCGGTGTGGTTACCCCGGTCGTCATATCGATAACGCCATGTCGACCCACCAGCGGTCACTGCATGAACTATCTGGTTCAGCTCGTTGTACTCAGCCTGCGTCACCCTGCCATCGGGACGGATTGCAGTGGTGAGATTTCCCGCGCCGTCGTATTCATATCGAGTGGTGTTCCCCAACGCATCGGTCTGCGAAATAAGCCGGTTGTAACGGTCCCACTCGTTGGTCATAGACTGACCC
>NZ_JBNNJZ010000128.1:0-18036 GCF_050270335.1 Streptomyces sp. NPDC059900 | reverse complement strand
ACCACACCCCCCGCCCCCTGCGCCCCCGAGGACGTACGCCGTATCGCCTGCGTCGGCGCCGGAGTGATCGGCGGCGGCTGGGTCGCCCACTACCTCGCCCGCGGCTATGACGTCACCGCCTGGGACCCGGCCCCCGACGCCGGGCAGAAGCTGCGCCGCCTGGTCGAGGCCGCCTGGCCCGCGCTGACCCAGCTCGGCCTCGCCGAAGGCGCGTCGCCGGACCGCCTCACCGTCACGCCCACGCTCGAAGAGGCCGTCGCCGACGCCCAGTTCGTGCAGGAGAGTGCCCCCGAGAAGCTGGAGCTGAAGCGGGACCTCCTCGCCAAGCTGGACGCCGCCGCTCCGGCCGGAGTGGTCATCGCCTCCTCCACCTCCGGCTACCCGATGACCGACATGCAGACCGAGGCGACCGACCCCGGCCGCCTCGTCGTCGGCCACCCCTTCAACCCGCCCTACCTCATCCCCCTCGTAGAGGTGGTCGGCGGCGACAAGACCGCCCCGCACGCGGTCACCTGGACCTCTCGCTTCTACGAGGTCGCGGGCAAGTCCGTGATCACCATGGCGAGCGAGGTCCCCGGCTTCATAGCCAACCGCCTCCAGGAAGCCCTGTGGCGCGAGGCCCTGCACATGGTCGCCAACGGCGAGGCCACGGTGAAGGAGATCGACGACTCGATCACCGAAGGCCCCGGCCTGCGCTGGGCGTTCATGGGCCCTATGCTCACCTTCGCGCTCGCGGGCGGCGAGGGCGGCATGGCCCACATGCTCGACCACTTCGGCCCGTCCCTGAAGTCGCCGTGGACGCGCCTGGAGGCACCCGAACTCGACAAGAAGCTGTACGACGCGGTGGTCGCCGGATGCGACGACGCGGCAGACGGCCGGACCATCGCGGACCTGGTGGCCGAGCGCGACCAGGGGGTCATCGACGTACTGCGGGCGACGGGCCGCCTGCCGCAGCAGCGCGCAAAGGAGGACACCAAGTGAGCGAGTCCACGACCGTCGGGCCGCTGCCCCTGTTCCACCGGACCGTACGGCCCGAGTGGATCGACTACAACGGCCACATGAGCGAGGCGTTCTACGTCCTCGTCTTCGGCTACGCCACCGACGCCATGATGATCGAGACCGGCCTGCACGCGGGATACCGCGAGTCCACCGGCTGCTCCCTCTACACGGTCGAGGCGCACATCCGCTATCTCGACGACGTGGCGGAGGGCGCCCACCTCGCCGTCCGCACCCGCATCCTGGGTGCCGACGCCAAGAAGGCACGCTTCACCCACGAGCTGTACGTGGTCGAGGAGCCCGACACGGACATCGCCCCGGACGCGACCCCGGTGGCAACCACCGAACTCCTCGCCATCCACGTCGACCAGAACGCGGGCCGCTCGACCCCCTTCCCGGACGAGATCCGCGACCACCTCACCTCCCTGACGGAACCAGCCCCAAAGTGGGCGGGCCGCTCGATCGGCCCCGTACCCCGTCAGTCGTAGCCGCTCAGGTGTCGCAGCCGACGCCGTCACCGTCGCGGTCGAGGTGCCGTCCATAGCCGGGCTCACCGCGGTGGACCGGCGCGGCTCCTGCGGCGCGTGCCTCGCTGCAGTTGCCGTAGGAGACGCTGCCGCCCCCGCTGGTGCCGCTGTCGGACGTGCCGGGGTCGGCTGCCTCCGGCTGAGCGGTCACAGTGGCCTTCACCGTCTTGGTCGCCTTGATGGTCTTGGTGACCGTGGGGGCGGGCTTCGGCTTCGCCGTCTCGGTCGCTGTGGCAGTGGCGGTGGCCGTGACGGTCGGCGTCGGGCCCGTCTCCTTGGCCGCGGCCTTCGTGCTGGTGCTGCCGTCGTCACCGAGACCGGCCGCGAGGCCAATGAAGAAGGTGAGGGCGAGGGCGGGGAGCGCGAAGCGCTTGCGTGCCCACTTGGGCGCGGGTCTCGGCGTTGACGGCGGCGCGGGATACGGATTGGCCATGGTGCCCCCTTGGTGCCGGAAAGAGGCACGACGCTAGTCCTGCGCGGTCAGTTGTGAAGGTAATTTGTGCAAGCGGTGATAGATCCGTGACTAACGCTCCAGCTCCTTGTGGGCGGTTTCCGGGAGTTTGAGGTAGACCGCCGATGACGCGAGGCAGAGCACGGCCACGTACCAGGGGAAGAGGCCCGGATGGCCGATTTCCTTGAACAGGGTGCCCATGTACGGGGCCGTGCCGCCGAACAGGGCGACGGTGAGGGAGTACGGGAAGCCGATTCCGGCGGCCCGTACCCGTGCCGGGAACACCTCGGCGTTCACCGCCGCCGAGATCGACGTGAAGCCGGTGAGCAGCACCATGCCCGCGCACTGCACCAGCAGGAGCGAGCCGAAGGAACCGTTCAGGGAGCGAAGGAGCGGCACGCTCAACACGGCAAAGCCGAGGCCGAAGAACAGCAGGAGCGGCCTGCGGCCGAAGCGGTCGGAGAGCAGTCCGCCGACCGGCTGGAGCAGCGCGAAGAACGCGAGCGAGAGGGTGCCGGACAGCAGGGCCTGGCTCTTGCTGATGTCGGTGTTGAGCTCGGCGTACGTCGGCAGGTACGACGTCCACGTGTAGTACGCGATCGTGCCGCCCGCCGTGATGCCGCAGATCAGCAGGGACTGGCGCGGATGCTTGCGCAGCGCGTCGAACAGGCCGGGGCGTTCGGACTCCTCCTGCGGTGCCTGATGGGTCTCGTACGCGCCCTGCCTGATCCAGAAGCCGACCAGGCTGAGCACCGCGCCGATGAAGAACGGCAGCCGCCAGCCCCAGCCGTCCATCTGCCCGTCGGAGAGCGTGCTCACAAGGAGGGCCGCGACTCCGGACGCGGCGAGCTGGCCCGCGCTCGTCGACACGTACTGGAAGCTGGAGAAGAGACCGCGCCTGCCGGGCCCGGCGGACTCGACGAGGAACGTCGTCGACGCCGCGAACTCACCGCCCACGGACAGCCCCTGAAGCAGCCGTGCCAGGACCAGCACGACCGGCGCGAGCACCCCCACGGACGCGTACGTCGGTGTCAGGCCGACCAGCAGGCTGCTGCCGCCCATCAGCAGGATGGTCACCGTGAGCGCGGCACGCCGCCCCCTCCGGTCGGCGACCGCGCCCATGAGCAGACCGCCGACCGGCCGCATGAAGAAGCCGACAGCGAAGACGGCGAACGTGGAGAGCAGCGGTACGAGGGAGTTGTCCGCGCCCTTGGGAAAGACCTGGTCGGCGATGTACGTCGCGAGGAACGTGTACGCGTACCAGTCGTACCACTCCACGGCGTTGCCCACCGACGCGGCGAGCAGCTGACGGACGGGCCGGCGGGGTGTGGCGGGGAGCGTGTCGGGCACGGGACCGTGCCGGTGTTGCTGTGTCATGATCACGACCATCCCCCGCCGGGCCCGCCCGCACACGTCCGGCGCTTCGGCGCCGCGTGCGGGTCAGCCGGTCGTCGGCTTGTACGAGTAGACCGACGTCGTCACCAGACACGGCACCGGCGGCACGACCTCGGCGCGCAGCGTGCGGCGCTCGGTGTCGTAGTCGACGCCCTCCGTCTCGAAGGTGCCCGAGCAGACGCTGCGCTGCGGCACGGCGAACAGGCTCGTGACCTTGCCCGTGACGGGCTTCCCGTCGAGCGCGTGCTCCAGGTCCACCTGGAGGACGGGGCGGTCCTCGGGCCACAGCTCCTTCGACCCGTCGTTGGACGCGCACACGAGGCGGGTCCCGGAGACGAAGTCGCAGCCCTGGATGTCGCGCACCGGCTTGTCGAGCGAGATCTGACCGGCCTGGGAGAGCGCGCCGCCGGTGGGCGGTGTGGAGGAGTTCAGGAGCGGGGCGGGGAAGACCTGGAGCCGGTTCTGGTCCCCCCATTCACCCGACACCAACCACTCCTTGTCCGGCGACACGGCCGCGAAGGAGTTGTTCAGCTTCTCGCCCGCGTCGAGCTTGTGCTCGTAGAGGTAGCGCTTCCCGCCGGGGGTGGTGACCGCGAACATCTTCGACTTCGCGTCGTCGCCGCCCTGGTAGGCGTCGACGGTGTGGCCGTCGGCTATGTCCGGGTCGCCTATGTGGGTCCAGCCCTTCATCCGCAGGTCGAGCGGGACCGAGGCGAGACCCCGGTAGAGGAGACTGCCGTCGGCGCGGCTCGCCAGGCCCTGGCTGCCGGTGAGGGAGTTGACGGTCGATACGCCGGACTCCTGCCAGCCGCCGGGCGATCCGGGGGCGGTGTCGGCCGAGGCGCCTGCGCCGGTCGCCAGCGTCAGCGCGAGGGCGCCGAGCAGGGCGGCGGATGCCTTCGCGGACGTCTTGAGGGGTGTCATCGGTGCGCTACCTCCGTGGGGGGTCGATGGCTGCCGGGCAATCGTACGTAACGTGGCCTCTGCCCACGGGTGAGTTCTGACAGGTCGACAGGTGCTGGTGAGTGCGGCCGCAGATGTTCCGACAGAAGGTGGTTGAGACGTGAAGCTGGTCATTCTCGGTGGCGGCGGGTTCCGTGTTCCGCTCGTGTACGGCGCGCTGCTCGGCGACCACGCCGAAGGCCGGGTCACCGAGGTCGTGCTGCACGACCTGGACGCAGGGCGGCTCGGCGCGGTCGCCCGCGTCCTCGCCGAGCAGGCGGAGGCGTCCGGGGTACCGGACGCGCCCGCGGTCACGGCCACCACCGACCTCGACGAGGCCCTGCGGGGCGCGGACTTCGTCTTCTCCGCGATCCGGGTCGGCGGCCTGGAGGGGCGCGCGGCCGACGAGCGGGTGGCTCTCGCGCAGGGAGTTCTGGGCCAGGAGACCGTCGGCGCGGGCGGCATCGCCTACGGCCTGCGGACCGTGCCCGTCGCGGTCGACATCGCCCGCCGGGTGCGGCAGCTCGCCCCCGACGCGTGGGTCATCAACTTCACCAATCCCGCGGGCCTGGTCACCGAGGCGATGTCCCGGCACATCGGGGACCGCGTCATCGGCATCTGCGACTCGCCGGTGGGCCTGGGGCGCCGCGTGGCGCGGATGCTGGACGGCAACCCCGACGAGGCGTTCATCGACTACGTCGGACTCAACCACCTGGGCTGGCTCCGGGGCCTGCGGATCGCGGGCCGCGACGAGCTGCCGCGGCTGCTGGGGGACGCGGAGCTGCTCGGCTCGTTCGAGGAGGGGCGGCTGTTCGGCGCGGAGTGGCTCCAGTCCCTGGGGTCCGTCCCGAACGAGTACTTGCACTACTACTACTTCAACCGCGAGGCGGTCCTGGCCTACCAGGAGGCGAAGCAGACGCGCGGCGCGTTCCTGCGTGACCAACAGGCCCGCTTCTACTCGGAGTTGAGCGATCCCGCGGAGAGCGTCTCGGCGCTCGCGGCGTGGGACGCGACGCGGGCGGAACGTGAGGCCACGTACATGTCCGAGAACCGCGAGGCGGCGGGCGTGGGTGAGCGTGCGGCCGAGGACCTCGAATCCGGGGGGTACGAGAAGGTCGCCCTCGCCCTGATGCGGGCTATCGCGCGCGACGAGCGGACGACGCTGATCCTCAACGTCCGCAACCGCACGACCCTCGCGGCGCTGGACGCCGACGCGGTGATCGAGGTCCCCTGCTCCGTCGACGCCAACGGCGCCCATCCCATGTCCGTCGACCCGCTGCCGGGGCATGCGACGGGGCTCGTGTGCGGGGTGAAGGCGGTGGAGCGGGAGGTCCTTTCGGCCGCGGAGAGCGGCTCACGCACGACTGCGGTGAAGGCGTTCGCGCTGCATCCGCTGGTGGATTCGGTGGCGGTGGCGCGGCGGTTGGTGGAGGGGTACCGGGAGGTGCATCCGGGACTGGGGTACTTGCGCTGAGCCGGGCGGGCGGGCGGGCGCGCGCCGGCGTACGGCACTGCTTCGTCGTTGGGTGCGGGGCCGCGTTGGTATGTCCGTCCTCGCCATCGGGTGGGCGCCGTCTGGTTGCTTCGGGGCCGGAGTGCCGCGAACCGTGCTCCGGGCGGAAATACCGACGCGTCCCCTCGCGTCTCGTTGCCGGGTGCGGGTCGTCCGTTGTGCTGCGTGGCCATCGGGTCGTCGTGCACCGCACGTGGTGTGAGGCGCTGCGGGTGGGGCTGCGATGATCAGCGGATGAGTCCCGTCATTTCCATCGGAGCCGCTGCTTCCCGCCCCTGCACACTCGTCGTGTGCCGAGGCTGCTGCTGCGGTGACGCGCGCAAGCATCCCGGCATCGACCACGACTGGCAGTTGACCCGGATGCGGGCCGCTGCGGCGGCGTCGGCGGGGAAGTTCGCGGTGCGTACGAGTGAGTGCCTCGGGCCCTGCGGGCAGGCGAACATCGTCGTCGTGCAGCCCTCGCGAGAAGGGCGCCGGCGAGGCGGCCGGGCCGTCTGGGTCGGCTTCGCCATGGACGACGACTCCATCGACGACATACTCGCGTGGGCCGAGGCAGGCGGACCGGGCATCGCGGCGCCCGGTGCCGCACTCACGCTGCAGGTCGTCGATCCCCGGAAGACCTGACTTCAGGCCGCCGACTTCGAACCTTCGAGCACTTTGTCGATGAAGCCGTGCAGATTCGCCACGGTGCGTGCGTTCTGCTCCTCCAGGGTGAGGCTCTCCTCGAAGCGGCGAGCAAGGGCCGTGGTCTTCTTGCCTCGTACGTAGAGGGAGCAGGCGAGGTCCGCGCAGATGTAGATGCCGACCGAGTTGCCCTGCCGCCCCGCCGGGCCGGAGAGGGGCGCCACGAGCAGCGTGATGCCCGAACCGGACTGCGGGGTCACGCAGACCGAGCAGATGCTGGACTTGAGCAGGCTCTTGCGCGCGCCGGTCGAGGCGCGCAGCGCGATGCCGACGTACTCCCCGTTCCGCTCCGTCACGATGTAGCCGCGGTCCGGCGCCTTGGGGTCACGCCAGCCGAGGAAGTCCAGGTCGGACCAGGGGGTCTCCGGGAAGCCCGCAGGGAGAGTGAGCCTGCGGGCTTCGCCCTTGGAGCAGTTGACGAAGGCCGCGCGAATCTCTGTCTCGCCGATAGGTTCCATGATCCGGAATTTACCAACGCACCCTCGCCCCAGTCCCCTCCTTTTCCACCGCACCCACGACGCCCCGCACCCGGCATCGATACGGGAGGGGACGTGTCGGTATTTCCGCCCGGAGCACGGCAAGCACCACTCCCCAGCCGAAGCAACCACACGGCGCGCACCCGATAGCGAGGACGGACATACCGACGCGGCCCCGCACCCAATGACGAAGCAGGGCCGCAGTACGCCCCACGTATCCGCAGTCGGCATGGAGACGGGAGGGGACGTGTCGGTATTTCCGCCCGGAGCACGGCAAGCCCCACTCCCGAACCGAAGCAAGCAGGCGGCGCGCACCCGATGGCGAGGACGGACATACCGGCGCGGCCCCGCACCCAACGACGGAGCAGTGCCGTACGCCAGCGCCCGCCCGCAGACGGAGCCGAACCGCGCCCCCCCCGCATCAGGGCAGCCGCACGCCCCTCAGCCCGCCGGCACCCGCGCCTTGAGGAAGCGAGTGCTGCGGCGCAGGCGGAAGCCCAGTGACTCGTACAGGCGGATGGCAGTCGTGTTCCGCGCCGACGTGTGCAGGAACGGAGTCTCACCGCGGGCACGGATCCCCTCGGCCACCGCGAGGACCAGCCGTGAGGCGAGGCCCTCGCCCCGGTGGGCCGGGTCCGTGCAGACCGCGCTTATCTCCGTCCACCCCGGCGGACGCAACCGCTCCCCGGCCATGGCGACGAGCGCGCCCCCTCGACGTATGCCGAGGTAGGTACCGAGCTCGACCGTACGCGGCAGAAAGGGACCGGGCTGCGTGCGCGCGACCAGATCCAGCATCTCCGGCACATCCGGCGCCCCGAGCCGCACGGCCTCCGCATCGGGCGCGGCAGCCACCCCCGCGTCCACCATCTGCACGCCCTCCATGTCGAAGGTGAGCTCCCACTCCGCGGGAAGGACTAACCCCGCACCCGCCAGCGGAACCTCCTCGCCGGGCCCGGCAAGCGCCGCGAGATCCGCCCAGTCATCCGCCTCCGGAGCATCGGGCAGACCCAGCCACGGCGACACGTCCAGTGGATACCGCACCACGCGCCCCCGCCGCTCGGCGAACCGCGCGTGCGGCCCGTTCAACGCGGCGAACGCGGGGTTGTCCAGAGGGTGCGCAACCTCAACAAGCCCAGCCCCAGCCCCAGCCCCAAGCCCAGCCGCAGGCCCACCTTCAAGTCCGGCCCCCGGACCGCCCGAGGCCGCGAGGCCAGCCCCCCTCATGCCCCCACCTCAATCACGACCTTGCCCCGCGTATGCCCGCCCTCCACCGCACGCAACGCCTCATCGGCCCGCTCCAGCGGATACGTCGCCGAGACCTCGGGCCGCAGCACACCGTCGACGGCAAGCCCGGCCACCGCGTCCAGAACCTCACTGGTCCGCGCCCGGGCAACCGCCGCCCCGCCCAGCTCACCGACCGTCTCCTTGGCCGCGGCCGTGATCAGCTTCCCCTCGCGGTCGGGGAGAAGGGACGCCACCGCCACCAGATCCTCGCCCCCGACCAGATCGAAGACCGCGTCGACCCGCCCGCCCGGCGCAGCCGCCCGCACCCGGTCCGCCAGGCCAGTCACCCCCGCCCCCGCGGGCACATGCACCGCACCCAGGGACTCGACGAAGCCCTTCTTGCCCGCGCTCGCCGTACCCACGACCCGCACCCCGTAGTGCCGTGCCAGCCGCGCCGCGGCCACGCCCACACCGCCGCCGACCCCGGTGATCAGCAGCGTCGCCCCGGCCGGCAGGTCCAGTTGCCGCACCCCGTCGTATGCAGTCGCCGCGGCGACCGGCAGCGCGGCGGCCTCCGTGAAGGTCAGGCCCGCGGGCTTGTGCGCGGCGAGGGAGACGGGCAGGAGGGTGTGCTCGGCATAGCCGCCGGTGTCCGGGTTGCCGAACACCTTGTCGCCGATCGCGAATCCCTCGACGCCAGGGCCCACCGCTTCGACCACGCCCGCGACCTCACTGCCGAGCACCTCGGGGAACTCGGCGGGCGGCGCCCCCGGCCTCCGCTTGCCCGCCCGCAGCTTCCAGTCGACCGGGTTGACCCCTGCGGCCCGCACCGCGACCAGGAGCTGCCCCGGACCGGGCTCCGGCAGGTCCTGATCGACGAAGGCTTCCACTTCGGGGCCGCCGAACCGGGTGAATACGTACGCCTTGGACATGTGCTCCCTCGCTTCGAACCGTGATCCATGAATCGACGTGGGTGTCACCTTGGACGACCGCCATGATCGCCCCGCTATTCCCGCCGCGCGGCAGCGTTCACGAGGTCGCAATGACCGTCGCGGGCGGGGGCCTGACGGCCGCCGTCCAAAAACTGAACAACCAACAAATTTTTGCTGACGCGAGCCTTGACCTTCAGTGTTCAACCAATCAAGACTCAGGCCCCGTAACACCGCACTGGCGCGGCGGACGCATTCAGCTCTTGGCGTCGTCGACCCAGTTCGACATGCCCAGAGCCGCGTTCGGAGGCCATTTCGCCATGCCTGCCACCACACGTCGTGAACTCATGAAGCAACTGGGCGGCACCGCAGCCGCCTTCGCCTTCGTCGCCGCCGCAGGGCCGATCGCCGCGGCGACGCCCGCCGCGGCCACCGGTGCCGCCGCCACAGGCGCCGGCACCGGCACCACCTCCCCGGGCGCGGCCGCCGCCACGCGCCGCGTCCGGGGGCTCGTCGCCCGCCTCACCCTGGACGAGAAGATCAGCCTCGTCCACGGCGCCACCGACCCGCGCAGACTGGGGCAGGCGGGATACCTGCCGGGCGTGAAGCGCCTGGGCATACCGGAGCTGCGCCTGACCGACGGCCCCGCGGGCGTGAACGTCACGAAGTCCGCGACCGGCCTCCCGCCGGTCGCCACGCTCGGCGCCTCCTTCAACCTCGAACTCGCCCGCGAATACGGCGAGGTCATGG
The DNA here is from genome assembly GCF_050270335.1 of Streptomyces sp. NPDC059900. Classification (NCBI taxonomy): domain Bacteria; kingdom Bacillati; phylum Actinomycetota; class Actinomycetes; order Kitasatosporales; family Streptomycetaceae; genus Streptomyces; species Streptomyces sp. NPDC059900. The sequence goes on along the minus strand of NZ_JBNNJZ010000128.1, from coordinate 8,149 downwards.
GCCGCGAGGGCCGGACCCTGGACATGGACGTGCTGCTCGCCCCGCAGATCGAGCTCTCCCGCACGCCCTTCTTCAGCCGCAACAAGGACCAGTCGGGCGAGGACCCCTACCTCAACGGCCTGATCGGCGCCGCCCAGGTCGAGGGCGTCCAGGCGCAGGGCATGCTCGCCCAGGCCAAGCACTTCCTCGCCAACAACCAGCGCCTGCACGAGTTCGACCGCGAGCAGCCGGAGAACTCGTACGACTTCGTCGTCGACGACCGGACGCTGCACGAGCTGTACCTGCCCGCCTTCGAGGCCGTCGTCCGCGCCGGAGTCGCCTCCGTCATGTCGGCGTACAACCAGCTCAACGGCAAGTGGAACTCCGAGCAGAGCGCCACCCTCACCGGCATCCTGCGCGGCGAACTCGGCTTCGAGGGCTTCGTCACCTCCGACTGGGGCGCCACCCACTCCACGGCCGCGCTCGAAGCCGGGCAGGACATGCAGATGTGGGACGGCTCCTTCTACGGGGAGCCGCTGAAGAAGGCCATCAAGGACGGCTCCATTCCGCAGGCCGCCCTCGACACCGCGGTCTCCCGCATCCTCGGCCGGTACGACGCCTTCGGCATGCTCGACGGCAGCCGCGTCCCCGCCCGCAAGAAGATCGACGTCAGGGCCGGCGCCCGCGTCGCCCGCGAAGTCGCCGTACAGGGCGCGGTGTTGCTCGCCAACGACGGCGGGCTCCCGCTGTCGCGCGCCGCGCTGCGCGACCTCGCTTTCATCGGCCCGACCGCGGGCCAGGTCGCCACCTCGGTCTCGGGCGAGCGCGCGTACGGCTTCGAGGAGCGCCTTATCAGCCCGCTCGACGCACTGCGCCGCAGCACCAAGCAGAAGATCTCCTACGAAGTCGGCGTCGACCTCACGGGCACAGCCGTCCCCGCGTCGGCGTTCCCCGACGGCCTGACGCGCAAGGGCGGCGGCACCGACAAGAAGACCGTCGAGAAGACCGACAAGAAGGTCGACTTCACCGGGGACAAGGCGCTGCCCGTCGGTACGACCGTCGAGTGGACCGGCACCTTCGTGCCGCCCGCCACGGGCGAGTACGCGCTCAAGATCCAGGGCTGGGGCGCGGCCGTCTCGCTGAGCCTCGACGGCAAGGAGCTGACGACCGCGGCGGGCGCCCGCGACAGCTTCGCCCGCAAGTGGTCCTCGATCGTCCCGACCACCGACGGACTCGACAACGGCCAGGCCGACCCCGTCGAACTCACCGGCGGCCAGTCCTACCGCATCGTCGTCAAGGCCACCGGGTGGGCCGCCACCATCGCCGACCGCGGCCCGGTCCAGGTGCGGTTCGCCTGGGTGACACCGCGGCAGCGCACCGCTTCGATCGCCGCCGCGGCGAAGCTGGCCCGGCGCGTCCACACCCCGGTCGTCTTCGCGTTCAACGGCTCGGGCGGCTCGGTGGGCGGCGGCGGTGACTTCACCACGCTGACGCTCCCCGCCCACCAGGACGAGCTGATCACGGCGGTCGCCGCGGCCAACCCCCGTACGGTCGTCGTCCTGACCACCGGCTGCCCGGCGACCATGCCCTGGCGCCGCGAGGTCGGCACGATCCTGCACACCGGTTACGTCGGCCAGGAGGGCGGCTGGTCCACCGCCGACCTGCTCACCGGCCGCGCGAACCCGTCCGGCAAGGCCACGGTGACCTGGCCTGAGAAGGACACGGACCACCCCGCCCTGGACCCCGCGCACCCCGAGCGCTACTACGGCGTCGACGGCGTGGTCACGTACAGCGAGGGCATCTTCACCGGCTACCGGGGCTTCGACAAGGCGGGCACCGAACCCCTCTTCCCCTTCGGACACGGCCTGTCCTACACGGAGTTCGGCTACCGCGACCTGTCCGTGCGCCGGGCGGGACGGGGGTACGAGGTGTCGTTCACGGTGACCAACCGGGGCCGGCGCGCGGGCGCGGAGGTCCCGCAGGTGTACATGGGCGCGCCGCGCGGCGCCGACGTCGAGATGGCCCCGAAGACGCTGGCCGCCTTCGACCGTGTCGAACTCCGCGCGGGCCAGTCGCGGCGGGTCACGGTGCGGGTCGCCGAGCGGCAGCTGTCGTACTGGGACACCGACCGGGGCCGCTGGGTGCGCCCCGCAGGGCGGCGCACGGTGTACGTGGGGTCGTCGTCGCGCGACATCCGGCTGACGGGGGCGGCGCGCTAGGGAGACGCAGGTCACTTCCGGCCGTGTCACAACCGACGGGGGCTGTTCCGTCATAGGGGTGTAACCAGCACCGTCGACACAGGAGCACATCATGGAAGCTCGGCTGAACCTCATGGGCAACCCCGTCGCGGGCAAGGCCCTGAAGCACCTGGTCGCCGCGGGCAAGGCGCTCGGGGAGTCGGCCCTGCCGGACGCGACACGGCAGTTGGTGATGCTCCGCGCCAGTCAGATCAACGGCTGCGCCGGATGCATCGACATGCACACCAAGGATGCCGCGCACGCGGGGGAGACCTCGGTGCGCCTCAACCTGGTCGCCGCCTGGCGCGAGGCCACGGTGTTCACCGAGGCCGAGCGCGCCGCTCTGGAGGTGACGGAGGAGGGCACCCGTATCGCGGACGCGGCCGGCGGGGTGTCCGACGAGGTGTGGGCGAATGCCGCCAAGCACTACGACGAGGACCAGCTCGCCGCCCTGGTGACCCAGATCGCCGTCATCAACGCCTTCAACCGCCTCAACGTCATCAACCAGCAGCCCGCGGGCGACTACAAGGTCGGGCAGTTCGGCTGACGCGAATGCCCGGCGGCGCCGCTCTTTCTAGGCCGGCTCGTCCAGGCCCTTTCCGTCCACGGTGAGGGCCCGGGCGAGCCGGTCCAGGTGGGCGCGGTACAACCCGACGAAATCCAGGCGCCCTTCGGCGACGGCCCACTGGACCTGGAGTCCGTCGGAGACGGCGAGGATCTCGCGGGCGATGCTCTGCGGATCGATGCCGTCCCTCAACTGCCCGGCGTCGAGCGAGCGTTGCAGCGCGGAGGCGAGGAAGCGCGCGACGCGTTCGTACCGCTCGGCGAAGTAGGTGTGTGCCGGGTGCGCGGGGTCGCCCGCCTCCGCCGACAGCCGTGTGTAGAGCTGGATGAGCCCCGGCTGGGTGAGGTTGTACGTGGCGAGCGCAAGCACCTCGTGGAACAGCGCGCGCACGTCGTCGCCGCAATCGTCCCCGGAGTCGGAGTCGGAGTCGGAGTCGGAGTCGGAGTCGGAGTCGGGGCCGAGCCGTCCGAACGTACGGACCGTGCGGTCCTCGCGGGCTTCGAGGACCGCCATCAGGAGGCGCTGCTTCGATCCGAAGTGATGGGTGATGACGGTGGCGGACGTGCCGGCCTCCTCGGCGATCTTCGCCAGCGAGGAGTTCAGATAGCCCGCCTTGGCGAAGAGCACGAGAGCGGCGTCGATGATGGCCGCTCTGCGGGAGTCGGCGGCGGCGTACTGCCCGCTCGGGCGGTGGCGGGGGGTGTGCTGCTCCATGGGGGCAGACTACGTTTCCCCGGCCCCGCCAGCGGATACTCCGGCCCCGCCGCCCGCTGCGCCGCCCCCGCGTTCCCTACTTCAGCGCCCGGTACAGGGCCCCCACCAGATGCACGCTGCGCAGGTCCTCCCCGGAGGTGCCGCCGCCCATCCGGTTCATCACGTACGCGTAGGAGACCCGGTTCTCGGGGTCGGCGAAGGCGTAGGAACCGCCCGCGCCCCCGTGCCCGAAGGCCCGCGGATTGGGCCCGGCCTGGCCGTAGCGGTTCAGCATGTAGCCGAGCCCCCAGTCCCACTTCGCGCCCCACTCGGTGCCCGCCGCGAGCACCAGGTCGGGCTCGTCGGGCCCGCCCTGCCGCGTCCGCAGCCGCTCAAGGGCCGCTGGGCTCACCAGTTCCCCGCCGCCGAGCGCCGCGTACACCTTCGCGAGGCCGCGCGCCGAGGCGTGCCCGTTGGCCGCGGGGATCTCCGCGGAGCGATAGGCCGCGGTGTTCACGTTGCCCACCGGCAGGTACTGGAGGGCTAGCGTGACGACGGCCATCGGGTGCTCGTCGATCGACCCCACCGGCGGCGCGGGCGGGGGAGCGGAGCCGAGCGCGCTGCGCGGGCCGTCCGTGGCCGGCGGCCTCGCCATGTCCGCGCACCGGCCGTGCTCGCTCTCCGGGGTGCCCACGAAGACATCGGCGTCCAGCGGGCCCGTGACCTCGCCGCGCAGGAACGTACCGAGCGAGAGCCCCGTGATCCGCCGGACCACCTCACCGACCAGATAGCCGTAGCTCAGCGCGTGGTACCCCTGCGCCGTGCCGGGCTTCCACCACGGCGCCGTCGCGGCCAGCGCCCCGCAGACCTTCTCCCAGTCGTAGAGGTCGTCCGACGTCATGGGCTCGCTCGGCGCGATCACCCCGGAGCGGTGGCTCAGGAGCCAGCGCACCGGGATGTCCGCCTTGCCTTCCCCGGCGAACTCCGGCCAGTAGCGGGCTACCGGCGCGTCCAGGTCGAGTTCGCCCCGGTCGACGAGGAGATGCGCGCACAGCGCGGTCATCCCCTTGGTCGTGGAGTACACGTTCACCAGCGAATCGGGCTGCCACGCGCGCGTGCCCTTCTTGTCCGCGTCACCGCCCCACAGGTCGACGACGAACTCCCCGTCGACCGTGGCCGCGACGGACGCCCCGAGATCCCCGCGCTCGGCGAAGTTCCGCTCGAACTCCTCGCGTACGCCCTCGAAGCCGGGGGCACAGGTGCCGTGGATCGTTGCGGTCATGACTCTCCTCGATCGCTGGAAGCGCCGACCGGCACATCCTCGCGCATGGTTGCCCGCGGCACCTAGAGTGCGGCGGCAGAAGAGAACGTGGAAGAGAACCTTGGAAGAGAAGGCCAGAGGAGAAAAAGAAGAGGCAAGGAGGTGTTCCCACTCCTTGCCACTCTTAATTTATAGCGCACAGGGGGCCTTGCGGCAAGGCCCGGGTCTTGCCGCACAATCGCAGGCCGAAGCCACTGCCTGCGGAAACAGGAGATCCACCACGTGCCTGCGTTGCTGTCTGCGTTCGACCTTCCCGCCAACCTCGCCGCCAAGGCCGACCCGGCACTCATCGCCCACGACGAGAAGCACTTCGCGGCCATCGCACAGAGCCTCGAGCAGACGATCACCGAGGTGTCGGAGCGCCTCGACGCCCAGCGCAAGGCACCCGGCGGCATCGGCCGCGAGGCGATGGACCGTGACCTGGAGATCCACCGTCTGACCGGCCGTCTGCGCGCCCTGAGCCGCTTCGGCCTCGACCTGTGCCTCGGGCACATCGTCACCGACGACGACCCCGAGCCCGTCTACATCGGCAGGCTCGGACTCACCGACAGCGAGGGGCGCAGGCTGCTGCTCGACTGGCGTGCCCCCGCGGCCGAGCCGTTCTTCGCGGCGACGCACGCCGACCCGATGGGCCTGGCCAGCCGCCGCAGATACCGCTGGACCCGCGGCCGTATCAGCGACTACTGGGACGAGGTGTTCACCGCCGACGGCCTTGAGGGGCACGCCGCGCTCGACGACCAGTCCGCCTTCATCGCCAGCCTCGGCGGCAACCGGTCCGCGCAGATGCGGGACGTGCTCTCCACCATCCAGGCCGACCAGGACGCCATCATCCGGGCGGGCTCGCGCGGTGCTCTCGTCGTCGACGGCGGTCCTGGTACGGGAAAGACCGTCGTGGCCCTGCACCGCTCCGCCTACCTCCTCTACTCCGACCCGCGCCTGGGCCACAGCAGGGGCGGCGTGCTGTTCGTCGGCCCGCACCGGCCCTATCTGAACTACGTCGCCGACGTCCTGCCCAGCCTCGGCGAGGAGGGCGTGCAGACCTGCGTCCTGGAGGACCTCGTCGACGAGGGAGCCGACGCGGCGGCCGAGGCCGACCCGGAGGTCGCCCGCCTGAAGTCGACCGCGGACATGGTGCGGGCGATCGAGACGGCCGTCAGGTTCTACGAGGAGCCGCCCGCCACGGGGATGACGGTCTCGACCGACTGGGCCGACGTGCGGCTGAGCGCCGACGACTGGGCCGAGGCCTTCGAAGCGGCGGGCCACGGGACCGCGCACAACGAGGCGCGCGAGCTGATCTGGGAGGAGCTCGTCGCGATCCTCCTCGACAAGCTCGGCGGCGACGTTCCCGGCGAGCTCTTCGAGAGGGCACTGCGGCACGACGAGGAGCTGGTCTCCACCCTGCACCGCGCGTGGCCGCTGCTCGAAGCAGCGGACCTCGTCGGGGACCTGTGGTCGAACACCGCCTACCTGCGGATGTGCGCGCCCTGGCTCGGCACGGACGAGGTGCGCGCGCTCATGCGCAAGGACGCGCCGCAGGCCTGGACGGTGGCGGATCTGCCGCTCCTGGACGCGGCACGCCAGCGGCTCGGCGACCCGGAGGCGGCCCGGCAGAAGCGGCGCCACGACGCCGTCCTCGCCGCCCAGCGCGAGCAGATGGCGCAGGTCGTCGACAACCTGATCGACGCCGCGTCCGCCTCCGGCGCCGACGGCGACGACGGCGAGGGCCTGGTGACGATGTTGCGGGGCCAGGACGCCAAGGTCAGCCTGGTCGACGAGTCCGAACTGCCGCCCGCCGCCCCGGACCGCCTTGCGGGACCGTTCGCGCACGTCGTCGTGGACGAGGCGCAGGAGCTGACCGACGCCCAGTGGCAGATGCTGCTTCTTCGCTGCCCGTCGCGGAGCTTCACCGTCGTCGGGGACCGCGCCCAGGCCCGGCACGGGTTCACGGAATCGTGGCAGGAACGCCTCGAGCGGATCGGGCTCGACCGCATCACCGTGGAGTCCCTGAGCATCAACTACCGGACGCCGGAAGAGGTCATGACGCAGGCCGAGCCGGTCATCCGGGCGGCGCTGCCGGACGCCAACGTACCGACGTCCATCCGCAGCAGCGGCATTCCCGTCGTACGCGGGCCGGTGGCGGATCTGGACTCGGTGCTCGACACCTGGCTCGCCGCCAACGCCGACGGGATCGCCTGTGTCATCGGCGCCCCCGCCTTCCCCGCGACGGAGCGGGTGCGGTCGCTGACGCCGGAGCTCGCGAAGGGCCTTGAGTTCGACCTGGTCGTCCTGGTCGACCCCGACAACTTCGGCGAAGGGATCGAAGGGGCGGTCGACCGGTATGTCGCGATGACCCGGGCGACCCGGCAGCTGGTCGTCCTCACGAGCTGAACGGCGGTGTGCCGGAGGGCACCGCGGGACGAGAGCGGATTCAAGAGCGAAAGGGGAGCAAGGCGGGCATGTCACAACATGTATGCCCGATAAGGGAATTAAGGTCTCATGGGTTCGGGCTTGTGTCTTGCCCACCAAGGGTTGGACTTCTCTTCACGTCCAGGTCACAGGCCCTTCCCTGATCCTTGCTCCCCTTGACACACTGCACCCGCTCACGTCCCCCACACCACACCACGAGGTCGAAACCACTCATGCCAGAACTCAATCGGCGCCGGTTCATGCAACTCGCCGGCGGCACCGCAGCCTTCGCGACGCTCTCGCAGAGCATCGCCCGCGCCGCCGCCCTGCCCGCACAGCGCCGCTCCGGCTCCATCAAGGACGTCGAGCACGTCGTCGTCCTGATGCAGGAGAACCGTTCCTTCGACCACTATTTCGGCACCATGAAGGGCGTACGCGGCTTCGGCGACCCGCGCCCCGTGACCCTGCCCAGCGGGAAACCCGTCTGGAACCAGTCGGGCGGCGGCAAGGAGGTGCTGCCCTTCCACCCCGACGCCGAAGACCTCGGCATGCAGTTCATCGCGGGTCTCGACCACGACTGGGCGGGCGGCCACAGCGCCTTCGCCAACGGCAAGTACGACAACTGGATCGCCGCCAAGTCCGAGCGGACGATGGCGTACCTCACGCGCGACGACATCCCGTTCCACTACGCGCTCGCCGACGCGTTCACCGTCTGCGACGACTACCACTGTTCGTTCATGGGAGCCACCGACCCCAACCGCTACTACATGCTGTCGGGCCACGTCGGCAACGACGGCAAGGGCGGCGGCCCGGTCCTCGGCAACCAGGAGGCGGGATACGACTGGACGACGTACGCCGAGCGCCTGGAGCAGGCCGGGGTCTCCTGGAAGGTCTACCAGGACATCGGCGACGGCCTGGACGCGGCCGGACACTGGGGCTGGATAGACG
>NZ_JBNNJZ010000127.1:0-18245 GCF_050270335.1 Streptomyces sp. NPDC059900 | reverse complement strand
CTCCTCTACCTCCTGTTCGACACCGACCAGTTCACCGCGGCGAAATGGACGCCGTTCGAGTACAAGGGCATCCAGGAACTCCTCCTGAAGGGCCTGGGGAACACCCTCAAGGCCTTCGCCATCTCGGCGGTGCTCGCGCTCGCGCTCGGCTGCCTGCTCGCCATGGGGCGGCTCTCCGACCACCGTCCCGTGCGCTGGGTGGCCACGCTGCTCGTGGAGTTCTTCCGCGCCATGCCCGTCCTGGTGATGATCTTCTTCGTCTTCGTGGCGCTGAAGGTGCAGCCGCTGCCGGCCCTGGTCGCCGGGCTCACGCTCTACAACGGCTCGGTGCTCGCCGAGGTCTTCCGCTCGGGCGTGAACTCCGTGGAGCGCGGACAGCGGGAGGCGGCGTACGCGCTCGGGATGCGCAAGACGCAGGTGATGACGCACGTCCTCGTACCGCAGGCCGTGCGCGCCATGCTGCCCGCGATCATCAGCCAGTTGGTGGTCGCACTCAAGGACACCTCACTCGGCTATCTGATCACTTACGAGGAGTTCCTCCACGCCGGGAAGCTGATCGCGTCGAACCTCGACTACGATCTACCTTTCATCCCCGTGGTTCTGGTGATCTCGCCGATCTACATCGGGATGTGCATGCTGCTCTCGTGGTTCGCCCAGTGGGTGTCCAAACGACAGCGGCGCAATCCCAAGACCGAGGCCGCGGACGTGGCGTCGGCCGAACCAGGGACGCTGCTGCCGGGCAGGCAGTAGTTACAGGGGCCAGGCCCACCCGGCAGCAGCCGGTGATCACTGTTCGCGCAGCGGGACCGACACGTATGACGGGTCGGACGCGGGCGAGGAGAAGGTCAGCTGCGCGCCGGACGGGTTGTGCTCGATGTAGAGCGGGTCGACCGTGTCGACCACCAGGGCGAGCTTGTGGCCTGCCGGGACGTCGTAGGCCGTGGAGAACAACTCCAGGTCCACGCCGAACGGCTTGCCGGGGGTCTTGCCGTGGAAGGTGTACGGCGCGTTGCTGACCAGCTTGCCGAGGCCGAGCGGGCCCACGTCGTAGAGGTACGCGACGAGGGTGCCGCTCTCCTTGGTACTGGTGAGCGTGGTGTGCAGCTCGGCCGTCCCGCGCACCCGCTGGGGACTGTCGTACTTCTGGGACTGCCAGACGCCCGCGTAGCGCCTCGGGAGCAGCGGCATCGAGGCCACCGGCGGGGTCTTGAGGAACTGGTCCAGGGCGTTGGAGAGCAGTACGGTGCCGCCGTTGGCGCCCGAGTCGACGTTCGCGCGGATCGTGGTGGAGCCGGCCAGGTCGATCTTCTTCTTCGTCGCGCCGACCGACTTCCAGTCGGGGTAGCCCTCGTAGTCGCCCGTCGACCGGGACTTGAGCTGGACGGGCTGTTCGGTGTCGACGCCGTTCTTCTCGCCCTTGAGGTAGCGGTCGAACCAGCGCTGGGTCGAGGTCCAGGTGTCGTTGGGCAGCCCGAGCAGGCCGGTCAGCTCGGAGGTCGCGTGGTCGCCGGGGCGGAATTCCAGGCGCTTGGGGCCCGTCAACTGCTCGTAGAACGCGGCGTATTGATTGGGCGGGAAGATTGTGTCCCCCCAGGCGTTGCCCAGCATGACGGCCGCGCCGTTCTTGTTGATCTGGTCGATGTAGGTCGCGGGGGAGCGCTTGGCGCCCCACGCGATCATCTCGTCCTCCTTGTCCAGGTTGGACCCGAGGAAGTCCTTGAGCGTCTGCGTGAGTTCGGGGCTCGGCCGGCCCGTGAGGACACCGGCGCCGCCGAGCAGCCCTGCGGCCTGCTGGTGCTGCGTGCGGCCGCTGTAGATCGAGTCGATCAGGTCGCCCCAGCCGCTGAGTGCGGCGACGGCCTTGATCCGCTTGTCGTGCCCTGCGGCGAGCAGGCTGATGCCCGCGCCGTACGAGACGCCGCCCATGCCGATCTTGCCGGGATCGGCCGGGGTGTTCTCCAGGGTCCAGTCGATGACCCTGGAGGCGTCCGCGATGTCCTCGGGGCCGCCGGTCTCGATCTCGCCGCCGGACTGCCAGAAGCCGCGCGAGTTGTAACTGACCACGACGTAGCCGGAGTTCGCGAGCTTCTGGGCCTGCGCGACGTACTCGATCTGCGGCATGGCCCAGCTCGTGGGCAGCACGATCGCCGGGTACTTGGCACCCGCCTTCGCGCCCTTCGGGGTGAAGACGTTGGCCTTGAGGATCGTGCCGCCGTCGCCGGGAATGTCGACGAAGCGCACGTCCGCGGAGCTCGCCGCCCGCGGAGCGGCCGCAGGGGTGGCATGGGCGGCCGGGGCGAGGCCGAAGGCGGCGCCGGCGACGAGAGTCGCCGACACGGCGCCCACGGTGGTCGTGCGCAGAGCCTTGCGCGGTTGTCCCACGGGTCACTCCTTACTCGTGCAAGCAAAGTGACCCGACGGTAACCGCGGGTGCTTACCGGGGGTAACCCGTCGGTAAGTTACGCACCGGTAACGATTGTTGAGCTGTGTACCTCCGGGGAGGTCCTCAGTTCAGTGCGCTCTTCGTCTGCCAGTCGGCCCACGAGATGTTCCACTCGCCGTAGCCGTTGCCCGGGTCGGGCACGCCCTTCGAGCCGCTGCCGGAGACCTCGAACGGGTCGCCGACCTGGACCTGCCCGTACAACCAGGAGGCGTCGGCGTCGCTCATGCCGATGCAGCCCGAGCTGTGGTTCGTGTTGCCGAAGTAGGAGGCGTTCCAGGGGGCCGCGTGCGCGTACATCCCCGACCAGGTCAGACGCATCGAGTTGTCGACCATCTTGTCGTAGGCGTCGCCGAGGCCGACCGTCTCGGAGCGCATGTTGATCGTGCCCTCCTTGGCCATCAGGACGGACGTGCCGCCCCAGGACGCCTTGTCGCCGCCGGGGGTGCCCGCCGACATCGGCACGGTCTTCACGCTCTGTCCGTCGCGCACGAGCGTCGCCCGCTTGCTGTCGAGGTCGACCTTGACCTTCTGGCTCTTGCCGACCGTGAAGCCGGTGGCGTAGTCGCGGACGAACCAGCCGCCGTCCGTGCCGGAGTCGATGCCGGCCAGCCGTGCGTCCAGCTTCACCTTGGTGCCGGACTTCCAGTAGTCCTTCGGGCGCCAGTCGATGCGGTCCTTGCCGTCGTAGTTCTTGATCCAGCCCCAGGAGCCCGTGGTGTCGTTCGAGGTCGTCACCTTCAGGTGCTTCTCGACCGCGGCCTTGTTCTTCACCGGGTGGTCGAAGACGACGGAGAGGGGCTGCGCGACGCCGACCGTGGTGTCCTTGCCGGGCGTCAGGGACAGCTTGTTCACCCGCTCCGGGGCGGCGGTCCTGAAGGAGGTCCGGGCGCTGCCGCCCTCGTCGGTGGTCGCCTTCACCTGGTACGAGGTGCCGGGCGCCGTCTTGCGGTCCGAGGTCCAGGTGGTGCCGTTCGCGGCGACCTTGCCGGAGAGCTCGGTGCCCTTGGCGTCGGTCACCGTGACCTGCTTCAGCTTGCCGTCGGCCAGCTTCACCTCGACCGGGGAGCCCGCCTTGGCCTTCTTGCCCTGCAAGTTGACCGATATGTCCGGCTTGACGGTTTTGGTGTCGGCGGCCGCGGAGGCGCCGCCCGAACAGGCGGTCAGGGCGGCGGCCAGCGCGGCCAGGCCCGCGGCCGTGACCGCGGCCCCGGTGCGGCGGGGGCGTATGGACTGGCGGCGACTCGACGAGCTCTGGGGCCTCAAGGGAACGTACCTCCGTGCGAATGTGGAACTGCACGGAGAGAGGGGCAAAGGTCCCGTTGGGTTGCCTCTTGCCCCGAATTTCCCGACTGGGTCACAGAGGCGGGTTATGGGCCGGATGCGGACGTCGGCGCGCGGTGAGCCCCCGGCTACTTGGCGCGATGGGACGAGCGGGCCGGGGCGGGCGCCGGAGCCGGGGCCTGGGCGGCGCGGGTGACGTCCCCGACGAGTTCGACGACGTCGGGACCGTACGCCTGGGAGTTGACGACCTTCAGGAGCAGGACGAACGTGCTGGAGCCGTGCTTGCGGGCGAGCCGCTCGTGGTGCCGGGCGAGATAGCGGGTCGCCGCCTGGTTGGTGATCGCGCGCTGGCCGCAGAAGACGAAGACGGGTCTCGCCTCCTGCGCCTGCCCCGCGGTGAGCCGCGCCAGGATCACGTACTCCGTGATGCCGCCCTCCATGCGGTAGCGCTCGCTGCCGATCTGGAACGCCCCGCGGTCCGGGCCCGGCTCCGGGTCGGTGTTGACGCGGACGCCGGGCAGCAGGGAGTGCATGTGCGCGGCCATGCGGCGGTTGACGGTGGGGGAGCCGACGCAGAACTCGGTGCGTTCGCCGAAGCTCTGCTGGGCGGCGTCGTGCGCGACGAGCTGGGCGTGCGCCCCGCAGTCCTTGATCAGGGCGGAGAGCTCCAGGAGCGCGGACACGTCGTGGCGTACGACGGTGAGCTCGGGCCCGCCGGCCTCGCGGTTGACCACGAGCAGCGACTCGGAGTTGTCGGGCAGCCCGAAGAAGGCCTGCTTGCGGCGGAGCTTGCGCCGCCAGAGGTAGGTACGGGCGAGCCAGCCCAGCACGGCACCGAGGCCGGCCGCGATCAGGCCGAGGACGATATTGCGCACGTCTTCAGTCATGGGGGCGCATGCTAGCGGTCTTTAGGACCGGTGTTCGAGGTGGTCCTGACGTCGCGGGGGGACCGAAGTTACGCTGCGCGGACGGTTGTTGACTGGAGGTACGAATGCGTCGTGCTGTCGTACGGAATCTGACGCTATTGGCGGTCGGAGGGGTGTTGGTGTCGGTCGGTGCGGCCGTGCCCCCTTCGTCTCCGCGCTCGGCTGAACCGGCTTCGTCCACCCCGGAGAAAACGCCCCTGGCCGTCGGCTACGGCGGCGCGGTCTCCAGCGTCGACGCGGACGCGTCCGCCGCCGGGATCGAGGTCCTGAAGAAGGGCGGCAACGCGGTGGACGCGGCGGTCGCCACGGCGGCGGCCCTCGGCGTGACCGAGCCCTACTCCGCGGGTGTCGGGGGCGGCGGGTACTTCGTCCACTACGACGCGAAGTCCCGCAAGGTGAGCACGATCGACGGCCGTGAGACGGCGCCGCGCACCGCCGACTCCGGCCTCTTCCTGGAGAACGGCAAACCGATCCCCTTCGCGGACGCCGTCACCAGCGGCCTGGGCGTCGGCACCCCCGGCACCCCCGCGACCTGGCAGTCCGCGCTCGACGCGTGGGGCAGCAAGCGGCTCGGCACGCTCCTCGAGCCCGCCGAGCGGCTCGCGCGCGACGGGTTCACCGTGGACGGCACCTTCCGCTCGCAGACCCAGTCGAACCAGGCGCGGTTCGCCGACTTCCCGGACACGGCGAAGCTGTTCCTGCCGGGCGGTGAGCTGCCCGTGGTCGGCTCGACGTTCAAGAACCCCGACCTCGCGCGCACGTACGAGGAGCTGGGCCGCAAGGGCGTCGGCGCGATGTACGGGGGCGGCATCGGCAAGGACGTCGTACGGACCGTGAACAAGCCGCCCGTTGACCCGGCGTCCGGGCGCAAGGTCCGCAGCGGCGATCTGTCGGCGAAGGACCTGAAGGCGTACGGGGTGAAGCGGCAGGCGCCGACGAAGACCTCCTACCGAGGGCTCGACGTCTACTCGATGGCTCCCTCGTCCTCCGGCGGCACGACGGTCGGCGAGGCGCTCAACATCCTTGAGCGGACCGACCTTTCGAAGGCCTCGAAGAAGAAGTACCTGCACCGGTACATCGAGGCGAGCCGTGTCGCGTTCGCCGACCGCGGCCGGTGGGTGGGCGACCCCGCCTTCGAGGACGTACCGACGAAGGAACTCCTCTCGCAGAAGTTCGCCGACTCGCGGGAGTGCCTGATCCGTGACGACGCGGTCCTCAAGAGCCCGCTCGCGCCGGGCGACCCGCGGGATCCGGCCGCCTGCAAGTCCGGCGACAAGGCCGCCCCGACCACGTACGAGGGCGAGAACACGACGCACCTCACGGCCGCCGACAAGTGGGGCAACGTCGTCGCCTACACCCTGACCATCGAGTCGACGGGCGGCAGCGGCATCACCGTGCCGGGACGCGGCTTCCTGCTCAACAACGAACTGACCGACTTCTCCTTCGCGCCCGCCGATCCGGCCGTGCACGACCCGAACCTGCCGGGTCCGGGTAAGCGGCCCCGGTCCTCGATCTCGCCGACGATCGTCCTGGAGAAGGGCAAGCCGCTGGTCGCCCTCGGCTCGCCGGGCGGCGCGACGATCATCACGACGGTGCTTCAGACCCTGACCGGCTTCGTCGACCGGGGTCTTCCGCTCGTCGACGCGATCGCCGCGCCGCGCGCGAGCCAGCGCAACGCCGCACAGACCGAGCTGGAGCCGGGCCTCTGGGACAGCTCGCTGCGGGCCGATCTGGAGGCGATCGGGCACTCCTTCAAGCAGAACCCCGAGATCGGGGCGGCCACCGGCGTGCAGCGGCTGCCGGGCGGCAAGTGGCTCGCCGCGGCGGAGAAGGTGCGTCGCGGGGGTGGTTCGGCGATGGTGGTGCGGCCCCAGTAGGAGCCGCGCCAGGAGAAAGCCGCCGGGCGGGCCGGGCGGCCCGCCCGGCCCGGCGTGCTCAGCGCGGCGCGCAGTTCTGCTCCAGTTCGTTGGCCGCCCAGCGGATCGGCCCCTCGGGGTCGTCGTGCAGATGGCGCAGGGCGGGCAACGCCTCGCGCACCGCGGCCAGTTGTGCGTCGCCCCGGCCGCCGCGGGCCTGGTGGACGTCCGCCAGATCCGCGATCAGCAGAAGCAGTGTGCTGCGGGCGCGGTTGTCCGGGTCCGTCATCAGCTGGACCAGGAACGGGATGGCGGGGACGGCCGCGGTCGATGCCGCCTCCTTGGAGACGAGGAGGCGGTAAAGGTCGTGGACCGCGTCCATGGCCGTCTTCTTGTCGTCCGACGCGACCTTGCCGATCAGCCCGGGAACCTGGTGGCCCGGGCCGCGCGCGGTCCACAGGGCGCCCCAGTCGACGCCGTCCAGGCGCAGCTGGAGGTCCCGGTGCGGCCACAGCCTGACCAGGTCGAGCCGGAGCGCGGCGGTGGAGTCCGCGTCGGTGACGCGCAGGACGGCCTCCATGCCGCCCGCGCCCGTCGCTTCGAGGGCGAGGAACCTGATGCCGGTGCCGAGGCGGAGGTCGGCGACCGCGTCCGAGGCCAGGTCCCAGATGCGCACCAGGCCGTCCGCCCAGGCCGCGGCGAGCGCGGGCCCGGTCGGCAGGACCGTGGCGGCCAGCGAGACGACCGGGGTGTTCCTGCGGGTGAACGGCGTACGCATCGGCTTGCGGCGCGTCGACCAGTAGCGGATCACGCCGTGCGCGTCGCCGCTCAGGACCAGGCGGGTACCGGTCGCGAGCTCCAGGCAGGTCACGGAGGTCACCGGGGCGCGGTGCAGGGAGAGGCTGATGGTCTCCGGGTCCTCGTCGTCCGTCTCGCGGACGTGCACGCAGCCCTCCGCGTCCCCCGCGACGAGCATCGTCGGGCCGTGCAGCGAGGCCACCGCCCTGAGCGCGCCCGGCGTTTCGACGAGCGCGGCCGCCGCTCCGGCGACCGAGGGCGGCTGCGGGTACTCACGGGTGAGGACCGTCCACCGGCCGCGCGGCTCGCTCTCCCCCGCGAAGAGCGAGAGGGGGCCGAGGTCCTCCGGCGGCACGGGCACCTCGGACGGCGGGCGGATGTCCTTGTCCGTCCACTCGACGCCCAGCGTCGCGGCGACGTCGAGCAGCGCCGCGCGGGTGCGGGCGTTGATCACGATCTTGAAGTCGGCGCCGGGTCCGCGGCCGTGACGTATGACCGCGTCCGGAGCGCCGTACGAGAGCGCGTCGGTGCCCATCTCCTGCCAGGGCAGCAGACCCAGTTCGCGGTACGAGGACTCCAGGCGCCGCACGATCTGCGGATCGGCGTCGACGGTTTCGCGACCGAAGCGCAGCGTCCAGCCGTAGTGGGCGGGCATCCGCTCGAAGGCGAGCTGCATCAGGAACTCGGAGAGCGAACGGCTCTGCACCACCCACCGGCCGCCGACGCTCACGAGGACCCGGGGATCGGGCAGCTCGGCCTCGGCCGCGAGATAGCCCCACTCGTGGGCGTAGTGGTACTCGGACATGAACACGCACACGCGGTCGTCGTCATCGGGGCCGACGAGCCCGCCGGCGGGGTCCGCGTCGAGGTCGGAGATGGTGGGCGGCCACTGGGTGTGGACCCAGTACAGGCGCGGGTCGAAGGCGAAGGAATTGAGCGGGGAGTCCCACCATTCGTTGAGCGCCAGGGGGACCGGCAGGTCCCAGTCGATGCCGTGCTCCTTGTTCTCGCCGCCCCAGCGGGAGTGGCCGGGCTCGCCGCCCGGATCCACGTATCCCCACTCCCGCTGCACCTCGTCGAGCAACGACCAGCGGGCGCGCCCCTGTTGGTGCCGGAGCCGGTCCGCGAACTGTCCGTAATCGATGATCTCGTGTGTCACCGGTGCATCGTACGGATGATCTTTGTGACGGATGTCTTCGCGGCGTCACAGTGCGTCGATGGACGTGTCCCTCCCGAGCCGGGAAACCTTCGGGGGCTCCAATAAGTATACCGGTATGAGAATGGGATTCCGAGCGCGATTGGACTACAGTGGCCCCATGGTGCGGACCCCTCTGACCCCGGAAGAGCGCGAGCGCGGCGAGCAGCTCGGGCGGCTGCTGCGTGCCGCGCGCGGCGAGCGGAGCATGGTGGAGGTGGCCGCGAGTGCCGGGCTCTCCGCGGAGACGCTCCGCAAGATCGAGACGGGACGGGCACCGACGCCCGCGTTCTTCACCGTGTCGGCACTGGCCATGACGCTGGGACTCTCGCTGGACGAGGTGGCCCGGGCCTGCGTCCTGATGCCCGCCCCGGCGTGAGCGCTGCCCGCGTGCGGGGTGTCCGTGTGAGCGCTGCCCGCGTGAGCGCTGCGCACGTGAGTGCTGCCCGCGTCAGGGCCGCCCGCGTCAGGGCGTAGCGGCCCACTCGGCGGCGTGCTGTGCGGCGAAGTCCGCGAAGCTGCGGGCCGCCCGGCCCGTGATGCGCTCCACGGCAGCATCCACGCGGTCCTCGGACCCGCGCGCGATGCTGTCGTCCATGGCCGCGAGCGCGCCCGCGAACGCCTCCGGGATCCCCGCGGCGACGAGCCGCCCGCGGAATTCCGCCATGGGTACGGAGCGATGGCGGACCGCGCGCCCCGACACCTTCGAGATCACATCGGCGACCTCCGCGTAGCTCAGCGTCCCGGGCCCCGTGACGAGGTGCGCCGCGTTGTGCGGCCGCTCGTCCGTCAGGGCCCGTACGGCGACGGCGGCGATGTCGTCCGCGTCGACGAACGCCACGCGTCCCTGCCCGGTGGCCGTCACGATCTCGTCCGCGGTACGGATGCTCGCGCCGTGCAGATGGCCCGGCGTGACGAAGTTCTGCATGAACCAGGAGGGGCGCAACACCGCCCACTGAGGGGTCAGTTCACGCAGCGCCTGATGGACCTCGCCGGCCCCCGGATCGCCCTCGGCGATCGCGGAGGAGCTCAGCAGCACGAAGCGGCGTACGCCCGCGTCCAGGGCGCGTTCCAGGAACGGCACCATCAGCCGGGAGGGCTCGGCGTCCCCGACGGGCGGCACCAGATAGACGCCGTCGATGCCGGTGAGGGCGGGGCCGTGGGTGGCCGGATCGGCCCAGTCGAAGCGGACCTGGCGGGTGCCCGGCGCCGGGGTGCGGCTCGCGAGGCGTACGGTCGCGGACTGCTCGGAGCTGTCCGGGGCGGTCAGGGCGGTCGCCACGCGGCTGCCCGTGGTGCCGGTGGCGCCGGTGATCAGGAAACGCATGGTCATCGGGCCTCTCCGGTGCGGGTGGCGCCGACGGGGATCTCGCCGTCGAAGGCGTCGGCGGCCAGCGCGCCGTTCCAGTAGTCGCGAAAGTGCGTGATCCGCCCCTCGTGGACGGTGACGACCTGGATGTAGGGCATGTCGTAGGGGCGTCCCGTGGCGACCGCCCGGCCGGTGCCGCGCAGCTCGGCGACGATGGTCGCGGGGTCCTCGGTGCGGTGCACGGTCAGGTCCTCGAAGCCGTGCAGGTCGATGTGGTCGGGGTAGTCGGCGATGTAGGCGCGCACGGCCTCCCGGCCGACGAGCCGGTGCGGGGCTCCGGGGAGCGCGAAGGGGAACTCGAAGATCCCGTCCGGGGCCCAGAGGTCCACCCAGCCGTCGATGTCCTTGGCGAGGAGCAGGTCGAGGGAGCGGGCGAACACGTCGGCCGCCGACAGTTCTGTGCGGTGTGTCGTCATGGCTGCGACGCTAACCTGACCCTGGGTCCGTTTACAAGTACCGGACCCCGGGTCGACTTATGCTGGGGGTCTGCTCCGCATGCCCCGCCCACCGAGGAGGAACCATCGCCGCCCGCAAGGAGAGAGCCGACTCCGTCCGCAACCGAGCCGCGCTGCTGGCTGCCGCCGCCCGGCTCTTCGAGGAAGCGGCCGACCCCGACAGCGTCAAGATGGCCGACATCGCGCAGGCCGCCGGAGCCGGGAAAGGCACGGTCTTCCGGCACTTCTCCGACCGCATCGGCCTGATCGGGGCCCTGGTCGTCGAGGAGACGCAGCAGCTGCGCGAGCAAGTCGCGGACGGGCCACCGCCCTTGGGTCCCGGCACGCCGGCGGCCGAGCGGCTGCCCGCGCTCCTGGGCGCGCTCCTGGACCTCAAGCTGAACCAGCGCGCGCTGATGCTCGCCCTGGAGCGGGCCGGTGCCGGGAGCCCCTATCTCAATCCGGCCTATGACCTGTGGCACTCCGAAGTCGCCGGGATGCTGGTCGACGTCCACGGGCGCGAGGGTGCCGACTATCTCGCGCACGCCCTGCTCGCCGCCGTCCGCAGTGACCTGGTCGGGCATCTGACCAGCCAGGGCGCGAGCGCCGGGCAACTGCACGCGGGGCTGCGGCGGCTGTGCGCCTCCGTCCTCGCGCCTGGCGCGGACGGCGTGGGGTGAGGGGTCCAGGGGCGGCCGGAAGACTGCGTGTAGTCGTCCCGTAACGCAAGTGGTGTTATCTTCCGGACCGGAAGAATCCAGGCTCCGTGGGGCGGTGCTTGCTCGGATGGCTGTAGGACAACTCCCTGAACAGGTGAGGGAGTTCGCGAAGTATCTGAGAATTCTCCTGGCGCAGCTGGACACCGGCGCCGGGTGGTGCGGCGTGTTCTGGTCCCGTGACCCCGAGGGGATGCAGGCCTGCCTGGACGGTGCGGAAGTTCCGCCCTGGGACGTGGTGGAGGCGCTGCTGCACGATCTGGCCGCGGGGTACGGGGCGCAGGCCGCCGAGCGGGAGACGGGCCTCGCGCGCGAGCTGCACGGCGCCTCCCTTGCCGCGTACGACGCGCGGCCCGGTGGCCGTGAGCTGCTCGGCGAGCGCCTGGACATGATGCTCACCGAGCAGCGGTTCGCCGTGGAGCGGCAGGCGGAGCTCGGGCGCTCGCTGGAGACCGCGGCCGGCCCGGACGAGACGGAGCGGCTCAACCGCGATCTGGCCTGGGTCCGCGACGACCACGAGCGGGCGACCGCGCGGTGTGCGGAACTGCGGGAGCGCATCGAGCGGTTGGACCGGGCGGACCTCCCGCAGTGGGTCGACTTCGGGACGCCGGTCTCGGACGACTTCGCGGGGCAGGAGACGGACGACTTCGACGGGCGAGCGGACGGCGGGGCCGACGGAGCAGGCGGAAAGGTGCCGGTGGGC
Source organism: Streptomyces sp. NPDC059900 (assembly GCF_050270335.1). Taxonomy (NCBI): domain Bacteria; kingdom Bacillati; phylum Actinomycetota; class Actinomycetes; order Kitasatosporales; family Streptomycetaceae; genus Streptomyces; species Streptomyces sp. NPDC059900. Next base: position 6,524 of record NZ_JBNNJZ010000127.1, on the reverse strand, counting down.
CTCGGCGGGGGGCTATTGGGGGACGCTGGGGCAGAGACCCCCGACGGGTTCCACGGCTCCTACGGCTTCGACGAGTTCGGCGGCCTCCACGGGCGGACGCCGACGACGGCCTTCGGGGTCGCCGCCACCGGTGAGCCCGAGATCCGTACGCCGGAACCGGAAGTCAGAACACCGGAGTTCGGCGGCCCCCCGGCCGACCCGAGCGCGCTGCCGCCGCCCGAACCCCGGACACTCTCCGTCGACGCCGGCCCGGGCGCCCGCGCCCACCCCGAGGCCCGCGCCCACCCCGAAGCCGACTCCGACTCCGGAGCCGACCCGGCCGACTTCGACTCCTTCGACCCGGCCGACCTCACCCCCGCACCCGACCGGGAATCCGGCCCTCCGGCCCTCCGCGTCCCCAAGCAGGGCCGCAAGCGCGACACACCCCGCCGCCCGCGCATCCTGCGCGGCGCCCGCTTCGCCGGATTCACCGGCTCCGACGAGGGCGCGAGCGCGCACGAGAGCGAACCCGCCGCCCCGCCGGAGGCAGCCCCGCAGCCGCCCGAGCCCGGCGAGCCCGCCCGCCCGGACCGCGAGGCCGGCCGGGCCACCGCCGATGCCGTGGCCGCCCTGATCAAGCTCCGCGGTGAAGGCCGCAGCGGCGAGGCGCACGGGGTGCTCGTGGAGGCGGCGGGCTGGCCCGCGTCCCGTCTGCCGGCGCTCGCCGCCGAGCTGCACCGCGCGGGGCTCGGGGCCGACTGGTCGACGCTGCTCTGGGAGGCCGCGTCGCTGCCGCCCGAACCGCTCGTCGCCCTTGCCGACGCCCTGGCCGGAGCGGGCCGCGCCGAAGACTGCCGCAAGCTGCTGCGGCAGGGCGTCTCGCGGCCCGCCCCGGAGATCGCGGAGGCGGCGCTCGCGCTGGTCGACGCGGGCCGCGAGCGCGAGGCCCGCGCGCTGCTCGACGCCTATCTCCGCGTCCGTACCCCCGAGGACGCGGCCGGCTGCGCGCACACCGACCCCTACCGCCTCATCCCGCTGCTCCTCCAGACCGCTCAGGGAGTGTCGGACGAGTGCCACTGGGATCTCGTGCACGCGTTGCGTGTTGCCGGATTCAGTGCCTGACCCTGCCTGGCAGAGCCGTTACGTTTGTGCTTTCGCGTCCGCTTCTCGCCCGCTTGGGTGCGAAACATGATCGACTGCGCCGGTTAACGGCGATGGTCTTGCCCAGCCCGGCGACGAGGCTTACGTTTTCTGCTCTACGCATCAAGTCTACGGGCGTAGAAGCTCTCTGACGTCCCGTCGAAGGAGCAGCTCATGGCCAACGTCGTACGCGCCGCACTGGTCCAGGCAACCTGGACAGGCGACACCGAATCCATGATTGCCAAGCACGAGGAGCACGCCCGCGAGGCGGCCCGCCAGGGTGCGAAGATCATCGGTTTCCAGGAAGTGTTCAACGCCCCCTATTTCTGCCAGGTGCAGGAGCCCGAGCACTACCGCTGGGCCGAATCCGTGCCGGACGGACCCACGGTCACGCGGATGCAGGACCTCGCCCGCGAGACCGGCATGGTCGTCGTCGTCCCGGTCTTCGAGGTCGAGCAGTCCGGGTTCTACTACAACACCGCCGCCGTGATCGACTCCGACGGCTCGTATCTGGGGAAGTACCGCAAGCACCACATCCCCCAGGTCAAGGGATTCTGGGAGAAGTACTACTTCAAGCCGGGCAACGCGGGCTGGCCCGTCTTCGACACGGCGGTCGGCAAGGTCGGCGTCTACATCTGCTACGACCGCCACTTCCCCGAGGGCTGGCGCCAGCTGGGCCTGAACGGCGCCCAGATCGTCTACAACCCCTCCGCCACGTCGCGCGGCCTCTCCGCCTACCTCTGGCAGCTCGAACAGCCCGCGGCGGCCGTCGCCAACGAGTACTTCGTCGCCGCGATCAACCGCGTCGGCGTCGAGGAGTACGGCGACAACGACTTCTACGGCACGTCGTACTTCGTCGACCCGCGCGGCCAGTTCGTCGGCGACCCCGCGAGCGACAAGGCCGAGGAACTCGTCGTCAGGGACCTGGACTTGGGGCTCATCGAGGAAGTACGCCAGCAGTGGGCGTTCTACCGCGACCGCCGCCCCGACGCGTACGAAGGACTGGTGCAGCCGTGACCGACCTCCACAGCCGCCACAAGGCCGTCCTGCCCCAGTGGCTCGCGCTCTACTACGCCGACCCGCTGGAGATCACCCACGGCGAGGGCCGCCACGTCTGGGACGCGGACGGCAAGCAGTACCTCGACTTCTTCGGCGGCATCCTCACCACCATGACCGCCCACGCCCTGCCCGAGGTCACCAAGGCGGTCAGCGAGCAGGCCGGACGGATCATCCACTCGTCCACGCTCTACCTCAACCGGCCGATGATCGACCTCGCCGAGCGGGTCGCGGGCCTCTCCGGCATCCCCGACGCCCGCGTCTTCTTCACCACGTCCGGGACCGAGGCCAACGACACGGCCCTGCTCCTGGCCACCGCGCACCGCCGCTCGAACCAGATCCTGGCGATGCGCAACAGCTACCACGGCCGCTCCTTCACGGCCGTCGGCATCACCGGCAACAACGCCTGGTCGCCCACCAGCCTCTCGCCGCTCCAGACGCTGTACGTGCACGGCGGCGTCCGCAGCCGGGGACCGTACGCCGCGCTGAGCGACGCCGAGTTCACCGAGGCCTGCGTCGCCGACCTCAGGGACATGCTCGGGCAGACGCGCGGGGGAGTGGCGGCGCTGATCGCCGAGCCCGTCCAGGGGGTCGGCGGCTTCACCTCGCCGCCCGACGGGCTCTATGCCGCATTCCGCGAGGTCCTGCGGGAGCACGGCGTGCTGTGGATCTCGGACGAGGTGCAGACCGGCTGGGGGCGCACCGGCGACCACTTCTGGGGCTGGCAGGCGCATGCCGCGAGCGGCCCGCCGGACATCCTCACCTTCGCCAAGGGCATCGGCAACGGCATGTCGATCGGCGGCGTCGTCGCGAGCGCCGAGGTCATGAACTGCCTGGACTCCAACTCCATCTCGACCTTCGGCGGCTCACCGGTCACCATGGCGGCGGGCCTCGCCAACCTCACGTATCTCCTGGAACACGACCTCCAGGGCAACGCCCGGCGCGTCGGCGGGCTGCTCATCGAGCGGATGCGCGCCATCTGCGCCCAGCTGCCCGTCGTACGGGAAGTGCGCGGCCGGGGCCTGATGATCGGCATCGAGCTGATCGACCCCGGCACCGGCGAGGCCAGTCCGCGAGCGGCGGCGGCCGTGCTCGAAGCGGCCCGCGAGAGCGGACTCCTGATCGGCAAGGGCGGCGGCCACGACACCAGCGTCCTGCGCATCGCCCCGCCCCTCTCGCTGACCGTCGCGGAGGCGGAAGAGGGCGCCGCGATCCTCGAACGTGCCCTGCAGAGCGTCTAGTCCGGCGGCCTGCACGCACGAACGTACGAGCAAGAACGCGCAGACAAGAACGCGCAGAGACGTACGAGCATGAAAGGGAGCGCCCCATCATGAGCACCCGTACCTTGATCCGCGGCGGACTCGTCATCACCGCCGCCGAAGAGACCCACGCCGATGTGCTGATCGAGGACGGCCGGATCGCCGCGCTCGCCGCCCACGGCTCGCAGGCCGCCGAGGCGTGGACCGCGGACCGCGTCATCGACGCCACCCACAAGTACGTGATCCCGGGCGGAGTCGACGCGCACACGCACATGGACTTCCCGTTCGGCGGCACGTTCTCCTCGGACGACTTCGAGACGGGCACCCGGGCCGCGGCCTGGGGCGGCACCACCACCATCGTGGACTTCGCGGTGCAGACCAAGGGGAAGGCGCTGCGGGCGGGCCTCGACACCTGGTACGCGAAGGCGGACGGCAAGTGCGCCGTCGACTACGGCTTCCACATGATCCTCTCGGACGTCAACGAGAAGACGCTGAAGGAAATGGACCTCCTCATCGAGGAAGGCGTCAGCTCCTTCAAGCTCTTCACCGCGTATCCGGGCGTCTTCTTCAGCGACGACGGCCAGATCCTGCGGGCGATGCAGCGGGCCGCCGTCAACGGCGGGCTGATCATGACGCACGCGGAGAACGGCCTCGCCATCGACGTCCTGGTGGAGCAGGCGCTCGCCCGTGGCGAGACCGATCCGCGCTATCACGGAGAGGTCCGCAAGTCGCTCCTGGAGGCGGAGGCGACACACCGGGTGATCAAGCTCGCCCAGGTGGCGGGCGCGCCGGTGTACGTGGTGCACGTGTCGGCGCAGGAGGCGGTGGCGGAGCTGGCCAGGGCCCGCGACGAGGGCCTGCCGGTGTTCGGGGAGACCTGTCCGCAGTATCTGTTCCTGTCCACGGACAACCTCGCCGAGCCGGACTTCGAGGGTTCCAAGTACGTCTGCTCGACACCGCTGCGGCCGCGCGAGCACCAGGCCGCGCTGTGGCGCGGGCTGCGCACGAACGACCTCCAGGTGGTCTCCACGGACCACTGCCCGTTCTGCTTCGTGGGGCAGAAGGAGCTGGGCCGCGGTGACTTCTCCAAGATCCCGAACGGTCTGCCGGGCGTCGAGAACCGCATGGACCTCCTCCACCAGGCCGTGGTGGACGGGCACATCAGCCGCCGCCGCTGGATCGAGATCGCCTGCGCGAGCCCGGCCCGGATGTTCGGCCTGTACGGCAAGAAGGGCACGATCGCGCCGGGCGCGGACGCCGACGTCGTCATCTACGACCCGGCCGCCGAGCAGGTCATGTCCGCCGACACGCACCACATGAACGTCGACTACTCCGCGTACGAGGGAAAGCACGTCATGGGCCAGGTGGAGACGGTCCTCTCCCGCGGTGAACCGGTTGTCGAGCAACGGAAGTTCACCGGCCGCGCGGGGCACGGAGCCTACGTCCCGCGCGGCACCACCCAGTACCTCGGCTAGGAGGCGTGACCATGGACTTCGGACTCGTCCTGCAGACCGATCCGCCGGCCGCGCAGGTCATCAGCCTGATGAAGCGCGCCGAGCGAAACGGCTTCCGCTACGGCTGGACCTTCGACTCGGCGGTCCTGTGGCAGGAACCCTTCGTCATCTACAGCCAGATCCTGGCGAACACCGAGCGGCTGATCGTCGGCCCGATGGTCACCAACCCGGGCACCCGCACCTGGGAGGTGACGGCGTCGACGTTCGCCACGCTCAACGACATGTACGGCAACCGCACGGTGTGCGGCATCGGCCGGGGCGACAGCGCGATGCGGGTGGCGGGCCGCACGCCGAACACCCTCGCCCGGATCAGCGAGGCGATGAAGGTCATCCGTTCGCTGGCCTCGGGCGGGGAAGCGGACCTGGGCGGCACCACCATCCGCTTCCCCTGGATCAGGCCGGACGCGCAACTCCCGGTGTGGATGGCCGCGTACGGGCCCAAGGCGCTGAAGATGGCGGGCGAGGAGGCCGACGGCTTCATCCTCCAGCTGGCCGACCCGTATCTGACGGAGTCGATGGTGAAGGCGGTCCGGGACGCGGCCGTGGCGGCGGGCCGCGACCCGGCGTCGGTGAAGATCTGCGTGGCCGCCCCCGCCTACCTCACGCGGGACGACTCGCCCGCCGCGCTCGCCCACGCCCGTGAGCAGTGCCGCTGGTTCGGCGGCATGGTCGGCAACCACGTGGCCGACCTGGTCACGAAGTACGGCGCACACTCGGACCTGGTCCCCGAGGCCCTCACCGACTACATCAAGGCCCGCGAGGGCTACGACTACTCCCACCACGGCCGCGCCGACAACCCCGACACGGCCTTCGTCCCCGACGACATCGTGGACCGCTTCTGCGTGATCGGCACGCCGGAGCAACATGTGGCGAAAATGCGGGAGTTGCAGGCCCTGGGCGTGGACCAGTTCGCGCTGTACGCCATGCACGACGCCCGCCAGGACGTCATCGACGGGTACGGCACGCAGGTCATCCCCGCCCTGTCGTGAGCGGTTGTGCCTCGCGGTCCGGTGTCAGGGCAGCCGGACCGCGATGGCGTCGAACTCCAGGGTCACCTTCGGGCTCACGAGCATCGAGGTCGCCGCGTTCTGGTTCACGCCCCAGTCCTTGCGGCTGACCGTGACGCTGCCCTGGAACTGGACCCGGAAGTCGCCCATCGAGTCCGTCTCGGCGGCGGTCAACCGGACGTCCAGGGTGACCGGTTTGGTCACGCCGCGGATGGTCAGGTCACCGGTGACCTGGTAGGCGGTGCCGCCGGCCGGCTGTACCGCGGTCGACGTGAAGGTGATGGCGGGGTGCTTGTCCGTGTCCAGGAACGCGCCGCGCAGGTGGTCGTCGCGCTGCCGGTTCTGCGTCTGGAGGCTTGCCGCGCGGATCGTGAGATGGGCGCCGGACTTCGACGGGTGGTCGCCGTTCAGGTGCACGTCGCCGTCGAACTGCTCGAACTGCCCGCGCACCCTGGAGGACAGGGTGTGCCGGGCGACGAATCCGATCCGGGTGTGGGCGGGATCGAGGGTGTAGGTGCCGGTGAGTTCACCGGGGCTGATCGTGGTTGACATGGTGCTCGCTCCTGGAG